>NZ_JAERKB010000006.1:143804-287468 GCF_018257325.1 Nissabacter archeti | reverse complement strand
CCCATGCGAGAGTAGGGAACTGCCAGGCATCAAATCAAGCACGAGGCCATCCGCAAGGATGGCCTTTTTGCTATGGAAAAAAGAGTGTGTTCATTTGAAATACCTTTTTTGGGTGTTTTTCCATCAACACGCCTAACGGCTCACCCCCTTATTTCTTTAAGCATGGCTGTATTTAGCGCCGTTAAAAGTAACAAGGCATAAAAAAGCCACCGCATCGGGTGGCTTTGGTCCTACATACATCTTTGTGCTCAATGTTTTTAATGCTGCACGCCCTGCGAAATACCTACACCGGTCTGAGAGCGAACAAATTGTGAGAAGAACCGGGCGCGTTCCTGTCTTCCTTGTTCCGAATGGTCAGTGATGGAAAACAGCCAGGTCCCCACAAAGGCAACGATCATAGAGAACAGAGCGGGGTACTCATAAGGGTAGATAGGCGTCGCATGGCCAAGGATCTGCACCCAAATCGTCGGCCCCAGAATCATCAGAATAACGGCTGTTAACAGCCCCAGCCAACCGCCAATCATTGCACCACGGGTCGTCAGTTTAGCCCAGTACATCGACAATATAATGATAGGGAAATTACAGCTTGCCGCGATGGAGAAGGCTAGCCCTACCATGAAGGCAATATTCTGTTTTTCAAACAGAATACCCAGCCCTATTGCCACCACTCCCAGAATCACGACGGTAATTTTAGAAACCCGCAATTCATCATGTTCAGTTGCTTTCCCTTCTTTGATCACGCTGGCGTACAAATCATGGGAAACCGCTGACGCACCTGCGAGAGTCAGGCCGGCAACCACGGCCAGTATGGTGGCAAACGCAACGGCCGAGATAAAGCCGAGGAAGAAGTTCCCGCCAACGGCATTGGCCAGATGAACAGCTGCCATATTGGTGCCACCGAGCAGTGCGCCGGTCGCATCTTTAAAGGCAGGGTTACTGCCGACCAGGAAAATTGCGCCAAACCCGATAATAAACGTCAGGATATAGAAGTAACCAATAAAGCCGGTCGCGTAAAACACGCTTTTACGTGCCTCTTTGGCATCATGCACGGTAAAGAAGCGCATCAGAATATGAGGCAAACCGGCAGTACCAAACATCAATGCCAGGCCGAGTGACAGCGCAGAGATAGGATCAGAAACCAGCCCGCCAGGGCTCATGATGGCAAGGCCTTTAGGATGAACTCTGATGGCTTCTGTGAACAGCGTGTTGAAGTCAAAGTTTACAGACTTCATGACCATTAGCGCCATAAAGCTGGCCCCGGACAGCAGCAGCACGGCTTTGATAATCTGCACCCAGGTTGTGGCCAACATGCCGCCGAACAGCACGTACATCACCATCAATATCCCGACCAGTATCACTGCAACATGGTAATTGAGGCCAAACAGCAGTTGGATCAATTTCCCGGCGCCCACCATCTGCGCGATGAGATAAAGCGCCACAACCACCAGTGACCCACAGGCAGAAAGGGTACGGATTGGTTTCTGCTGGAGCCGGTAGGAAGCGACATCCGCAAAGGTATAACGCCCCAGGTTACGCAGGCGTTCCGCAATTAAGAACAGAATAATAGGCCAACCAATCAGGAACCCAATCGAGTAGATTAGCCCGTCATACCCTGAGGTATACACCAGGGCTGAAATCCCCAGGAAAGAGGCCGCTGACATAAAATCACCGGCAATAGCCAGGCCATTCTGGAAACCGGTGATCCTGCCGCCGGCGGTATAGTAATCCTGACGGGAGCGGGTACGTTTGGACGCCCAATAAGTGATGTAAAGCGTTGCGCCGACAAACAGCACAAACATGATAATTGCCTGAATATTCAGGGGCTGTTGTTGCACGTCACCTGCCACACGAGCGGCAGCAAGAGAAGGCAGGGCAGACAACGCCAGCAAGGTTAAAAGCCGGATTTTCATGGCTTCACCTCACGCACAATTTCATGCGTCAGGCGGTCAAACTCGCCGTTGGCACGGTAAACGTAGATCCCGGTCAGTACAAAAGAGATAACGATCAGACCAATGCCAACCGGGATACCGCGGGTTATTACTGTATCGTCAGAAAGTGGCGTGCCCAGCCATTGCGGATCAAAGGCAATCAGCAGAATAAAACAAACATACAGGGCCAGTGTAATGAGCGAAAGCAGCCAGGCAAAGCGGCCACGTTTTTGCACCAATTCCCTGAAGCGCGGGTTCCGTTCAATCCCTTGATAAGTAGCATCATTCATCGCAATCTCCTGTGAGGCATTGAGTGAGAACACCGCGCTCAGGCGGTGTAAATTACGGTGTGACGTTCATTGATTGTTTTTCTTCCAATAACTTCTCTACGACACCAGGGTCGGCCAGGGTCGAGGTATCTCCAAAATTGGTGGTATCACCGGCCGCAATTTTGCGCAGTATGCGCCGCATAATTTTGCCGGAACGGGTCTTCGGTAATGAATCTGTCCAATGCAGGATATCGGGCGTAGCGATAGACCCTATCTCTTTGCGTACCCAGTTACGCACTTCGGTATAGAGCTCGGGCGTCGGTTCTTCGCCGTGATTCAGCGTGACATAAGCGTAAATTGCCTGTCCTTTGATGTTATGCGGGATCCCTACCACGGCCGCTTCTGCGATTTTCGGATGGGAAACCAAGGCAGATTCAATCTCGGCGGTACCCAGGCGGTGGCCGGAAATATTCAGCACGTCATCAACGCGGCCGGTGATCCAGTAATAGCCGTCCTCATCCCGGCGGGCACCATCGCCGCTGAAATACATATTCTTAAACGTAGAGAAATAGGTCTGCTCGAAACGCTCATGATCGCCATACAGCGTACGTGCCTGGCCCGGCCAGGAGTCGGTGATCACCAGGTTACCTTCACAGGCACCGGATTGCGGATTGCCTTCGTTATCGACTAATGCAGGCTGAACGCCAAAGAAGGGGCGGGTCGCGGAGCCGGCTTTCAGCTCTGTTGCGCCCGGCAATGGGGTAATCATGAAGCCGCCGGTTTCGGTCTGCCACCAGGTATCGACGATCGGGCAGTTATCGTTACCGATTTTATGGTAATACCACTCCCAGGCTTCCGGGTTAATCGGCTCACCGACCGATCCCATAATGCGCAGCGACGTGCGGGAGGTGCCTTCAATCGCCTTATCTCCTTCGGCCATTAATGCGCGGATGGCGGTAGGGGCGGTATAGAGAATATTGACCTGATGCTTATCAACCACCTGGGCCAGGCGGTTAACGGTCGGATAATTGGGTACGCCTTCGAACATCAGCGTAATGGCACCACAGGCCAGCGGGCCATACAGCAAATAGCTGTGGCCGGTCACCCAGCCGACATCGGCGGTACACCAATAAATTTCACCGGGATGGTAATCGAACACATATTTAAATGTCAGGGCGGCATACACCAGATACCCGCCGGTGGTATGCAGCACCCCTTTAGGCTTGCCGGTCGAGCCGGAGGTATACAGGATAAACAGCGGATCTTCAGCCTGCATCTCTTCCGGCGGGCATGTATCCGGAAGATCGGCAATTACCTCATGCCACCAGAGGTCACGCCCGGCTTGCCAGTCACCCTGTTTACCGGTGCGGCGCAGCACGATACTGTGAGTAATTGAGGTCACGCCTGGGTTTTTCAGCGCATCGTCCACGTTTTTCTTTAACGGGATTGTCCGGCCGGCCCGCAGTCCTTCGTCAGCGGTAATCACCAGTTTGGCGTTGGAATCGATAATACGCCCGGCGACGGCGTCCGGTGAGAATCCACCAAAAATGACGGAGTGCACGGCACCAATACGGGCGCACGCCAGCATAGCAACGGCCGCTTCCGGTACCATCGGCATATAGATGGCGACCACGTCTCCTTTCGTGACGCCTAATTTTTTCAAGGCATTGGCGAAACGGCAGACGTCCTGATGCAATTCACGGTAGGTCAGGGTTTTACCCGCTTCCTGTGGGTCATCCGCTTCCCAGATGATAGCGGTCTGATCGCCTCGTTCTGCAAGATGACGATCCAGGCAGTTGGCGGCAAGATTCAGGGTACCGTCTTCAAACCAGCGGATATCAACATTACCGGGTGCAAAGGATGTATTTTTAACTTTGCTGTAAGGCTTTATCCACTCGAGGATTTTGCCGTGCTCGGCCCAGAAGGCCTCCGGGTTTTCAACAGACTGTTGATAATACTGGTGATATTGTTCTGGATTGATCAGGGCATGTTCTGCAATAGCAGCAGGGATCGGGTGCTTATGAATCTGGCTCATCGTCATTTCTCCTTGAAGTTGTTAATAGTATGTCAACCATAAGTTAATTGTAGTGTGCCTTGGTTCTTTGTTCGCTTTTTGGGCGACAGATCACGCAACACGTAACTTTTTATGAAATAGCTGAGAAATTAATCACTTCTGAAGAAAAAAACGTCACGCCTGACGGTGACAAAAGGGCTTGAAAACGGCTTGCATTCGCGTCAAAAAGAGAAGAAATAGTGCATAAAAGCCAATAACACGCACAGAAAGGCAAAATGGCTTTTATTTAGCTTCAGCCTATTGGTTATATAGGTTGAACAATAGAAGCCCTGCACAATGTTTTTGCGCGATTCCCCGTGTTGCCCTGAAATAGCGAAACCGGCACAGAAAACGCAGGGGGTTATTGCCGGGAAAAGAGATAAAGAACCGGGTGACGCTTATTTAAAACAGGAACAAAGCGGGTAAAACAGAGGGATAAAACGGAAACATCCTATTCCCCTGTTAAAAAAGAGGAATATTAAGCCGGTTAATTATTAACATCCTATAAACATAATGCTGACCAGGTCTGAATAATTATTGAGCAAAAGGCCAATTTTTTTCAGCGGCGATTTTAGGCGCTTTTCCTATGGCATTGTGAATTATGACAAAATTAAAACAAGAAATAACATAAACTTATGGCGACACCTTCTGAGCATAGGTTTTATGTATGGTTGTTTTGCGCAAATTGCATACAAAATCAACGCTTGCAGGAAGACGGTGCAAAATGATACTGATTTACCCGGCTTGCATCTGACGGGAAGCTGCAATGCTCATCTCATTAACTATAGCCCGTATGCAATGATTAAGTTCTCTTTTCCCCTTATTAAAAGGAGAAAGGAGGCTTTGAGGACTTTTTCGGTATGAGAAGTGTTAAAATCAGCCTCGCCTGGCAAATCCTGATCGCATTAGTATTAGGTATTATCGTTGGTGCTGTATTACATAACCAGACAGAATCTAAAGACTGGTTAATTGATAATTTTCTTAATCCGGCCGGAAATATCTTTATCCGCCTGATTAAAATGATTGTCGTGCCTATTGTTATCTCGACGCTGATAGTAGGTATTGCGGGTGTCGGTGATGCCAAAAAGCTGGGCCGCATCGGATTGAAAACCATTATATATTTTGAAGTGGTCACGACAGTTGCTATTGTGGTGGGAATTACACTGGCTAATGTTTTTCAACCCGGTCACGGTATCGATATGTCGACGCTGGCAGTGGTCGATATTTCACAATATGAGAAAACCACGGAAACTGTGCAAACCGGCGGCCATAGCCTGGTGAACACGATCCTGTCGCTAATTCCGTCGAACATCTTCGCATCGATGGTAAAAGGCGACATGTTGCCGATCATTTTCTTCTCTGTTCTGTTTGGCCTGGGCCTTTCTTCCCTGCCGGCAGAAACCAAAGAGCCGCTGCTGAAAGTATTTAAAGCAGTGTCAGAGAGCATGTTTAAAGTCACTAACATGATCATGCGTTATGCACCGATTGGTGTATTTGGCCTGATTGCCGTGACGGTAGCGAACTTTGGTTTTGCGTCATTATTGCCGCTCGCCAAACTGATGCTGCTGGTTTACTTTGCGATTGTGTTCTTTGCCCTGGTGATTCTGGGCGGGATTGCACGGCTGTGTAAACTGCGCATTATGACCTTAATCCGTATTTTGAAAGATGAGCTGATCCTCTCCTATTCTACCTCCAGTTCGGAAACCGTTCTGCCGCGTATTATTGAGAAGATGGAAGCCTATGGCGCGCCAAAAGCGATTACCAGCTTTGTGGTGCCGACCGGCTATTCCTTTAACCTGGATGGTTCAACGCTCTATCAAAGTATCGCCGCTATCTTTATTGCACAGCTCTACGGCATTGACCTGTCGCTCGGCCAGGAAGTTATTCTGGTCCTGACGCTGATGGTGACGTCAAAAGGGATCGCGGGCGTACCGGGCGTCTCCTTTGTGGTTCTGCTGGCGACCCTCGGCAGTGCCGGCATTCCGCTGGAAGGCCTGGCCTTTATTGCCGGGGTTGACCGCCTGCTGGACATGGCGCGTACCGCACTGAACGTTGTAGGGAATGCCCTGGCCGTGCTGGTCATTGCGAAATGGGAAAACCAGTTCGACGAGAAAAAAGCGGCCCGCTATGAAAAGCGGATGCTGATTGAAAAAGCGCGTGAGCTGAAACAATCCTGATTCAGGTGACGTGAAAAAAGGGAACTGCCCAGGCAGTTCCCTTTTTTATTGGGGATCTTTTGTTGCATAACTAAAGACTTTCTTACTTGCACGGTTTCCGGCCTTTCCGTATAACGAGGCAGATCCCCCTTTTTGCACACTGAATTCCTATGAATAACGCGCACAGCTTGCCGGTGTTTGACGGGCATAACGATCTTTTGCTCAGCCTCTGGCTGCATCATGATGAACACCCTGGCCGGGCCTTTGTCGAGGGGCCGCTGAAAGGGCACCTGGATTTGCCGCGTGCGCGCCTGGGCGGGTTTGCTGGTGGGCTGTTTGCGGTGTTTGTGCCGCCCGCGGACTATGCCGCACAGATGAAACCCGCCATCGCTGACGCCCCGCACGACCCCCTAGGCATTACCCGCCGCCAGATTGCCATCCTCCATCAGATTGAAGCGGAATCGGCCGGCCAGGCCAGGCTCTGCCGCTCGGTGCAGGAGATTGAACAGTGTATCGGGCAGGGCGTGCTGGCGATGGTGCTGCACATTGAGGGCGCCGAAGCCCTGGATGATGAACTTGCCTTGCTGGACGAATTCTATGATGCTGGCGTGCGCAGCATCGGGCCATTCTGGAACCTGCCGAACCAGTTTGGTGTCGGCATCAGCGGCGGTTTTCCCGGTTCACCAGACAGCGGCGACGGGCTGACGCCGGCAGGCAAGGCGCTGCTGCGAGCCTGCAACCGTAAGCGGATCATGATTGATGTGTCGCATATGAATGAGAAAGCATTCTGGCAGACGGCGGATATCAGTGATGCGCCGCTGGTGGCCACCCATTCCAACGCCCATGCACTGTGCGCCCAGCCCCGGAATCTCACGGATAAGCAACTGGTCGCGATTCGTGACAGTGATGGGCTGGTCGGGGTGAACTTCGGAAATGCGTTCCTGCGCGAAGACGGGAAACGTGATGGAAACACGCCGATAACAGAAATCGTCAAACATCTGGATTACCTGATCGCTACACTGGGCGAAGACCGGGTAGCCTTCGGTTCTGATTTTGATGGCATCAGCGTTCCCGATGAACTGGGTGATGTCACCGGACTGCCCCGGCTGTTACAGGCGCTGGCTCAGGCGGGCTATGGCCGTGAACTGATTGAAAAAATCACCTGGCGTAACTGGCTGCGGGTACTGAAACGCACCTGGGGCGGCTAAGCCCGGCGGGTGTTGCCTGATGATAGCCACGGCGTATTAAGGGTTGATAAACCATTTACATTAGAGCAACATCAGCGCCGCTAAATCGTTGCGGCCCGGCAACACGCCGGGTTGACCTGCCAACAGGTTTTATCCCTGCTGAATTTGACAATCCGCGTATTGTTTGCCGCAATAAGTTAAGCATTGATTGAATGCTTTTTAACATCCAGAGGATAACCACCATGTGGACTAAACCTAAATTTGTTGACCTGCGTCTCGGCCTGGAAGTGACTCTGTACATCTCCAACCGTTGATCCTTATGCCCACGGCCTGGCTGTGGGCATCTTCTTTCTTTCCCTTCTCGGTCTACACATGCAGATTAAAGTTCTCGGTTCTGCGGCAGGCGGCGGCTTTCCGCAATGGAACTGCAATTGCCGGAATTGCCAGGGTGTACGCGAGGGCACGCTTAAGGCGTCGCGCCGTACACAATCTTCCATCGCTGTCAGCGACAACGGCAAAGAGTGGGTGCTGTGCAATGTCTCGCCTGACATCTGCCACCAGCTCGCGGCCTCGCCCGAACTCAATAAGCCTGAAGTGCTGCGCGGCACCGGCATCGGCGCGATTATCCTGACCGACAGCCAGATTGACCACTGCGCCGGGTTGCTCAACCTGCGTGAGGGCTGCCCGCACCATGTCTGGTGTACGCCGGAAGTGCACGATGATCTCACCACCGGTTTCCCGGTATTCACCATGCTTTCCCACTGGAACGGCGGCCTGATTCACCACGGCATTACCCCGCATGAGGCGTTCACCACGTCTGCGTGCACGACGATCCGCTTTACCGCCATCCCGTTGCTGAGTAACGCGCCGCCCTATTCGCAATACCGTGGTAAACCGCTGCCCGGCCATAACGTGGCCCTGTTTATTGAAGACACCGCCAGCGGCCGTACGCTGCTCTATGCCCCAGGGCTGGGCGAACCGGATGACGCGCTGCTGGGCTGGATGAAAAAAGCGGATTGCCTGCTGATTGACGGCACCCTGTGGCGTGACAATGAGCTCGCGGATACCGGCGTCGGCTGCAACACCGGCAAAGATATGGGTCACCTGGCCCTGTCGGAAGAGACCGGTCTGGCGGCGCTGCTGCGTACCTTGCCGGCCAAACGCAAAATCCTTATCCATATCAACAATACCAACCCGATCCTTGATGAAGATTCCGCTGAGCGCCACCTGCTGACGCAGCAGGGCATTGAGGTCAGCTGGGACGGTATGACGATTGATCTTTAGGTAATGACAATGAATCCACAACAGACCTCCGCGCAACTGATGACGCCGCAAGAATTTGAGCAGGCGCTGCGCGCCAAGGGTGCGTATTACCATATTCATCACCCTTACCATATTGCGATGCATAACGGCCAGGCGACGGTAGAGCAGATCCAGGGCTGGGTCGCCAACCGGTTCTACTACCAGACCAGCATCCCGCTGAAAGATGCCGCCATCATGGCGAACTGCCCGCACCCGGAAACGCGCCGTAAATGGGTACAGCGCATTCTCGACCATGACGGCAGCCAGGGCCAGGAGGGGGGCATTGAGGCGTGGTTACGGCTGGGTGAAGCCGTGGGCCTGAAACGCGAGGTGCTGTTGTCGGAGGAGCGGGTATTGCCCGGCGTGCGTTTTGCCGTGGACGCCTACGTTAACTTCGCGCGCCGCGCCAACTGGCAGGAAGCCGCGTGCAGCTCGCTGACCGAGCTGTTTGCGCCGCAGATCCACCAGTCACGCCTCGACAGCTGGCCACAGCATTACACATGGATTGACGCTGAAGGTTACGGCTACTTCCGCAGTCGCCTGAGCCAGGCTAACCGCGATGTTGAGCATGGACTGGCGCTGGCGCTGGAATATTGCGACACCGTAGAGAAACAACAGCGTATGCTGGAGATCCTGCAATTCAAGCTGGATATCCTCTGGAGTATGCTGGATGCGATGACCATGGCGTATGCGCTGAACCGCCCGCCTTATCACACCGTGACGCAGCAACCCGTCTGGCACACAGAGAGACTCGTATGATCGAGATTAACGTACAAAGCACCCCGGTTTTCCGCCGCGGGTATCGGCTGCAATGGGAAAAAGTGCAAGATTGCCATGTGATCCTGTACCCCGAAGGCATGGCGAAGCTCAATGAGAGCGCCACCGCCATTTTGCAGCTGGTGGACGGCAAACAAACCGTCGCCGAGATCATTGCCGCGTTGGACGCGCGTTTTCCTGATGCCGGAGGGGTCGGTGAAGATGTGAAGGAGTTCTTCATCAGCGCCTATGAACAAAAGTGGATCATGTTCCGTGAGTGAGTCCAAACCACAGGTCAACCCGCCGCTCTGGTTGCTGGCGGAGCTGACATACCGTTGTCCGTTGCAATGCCCGTACTGCTCCAACCCGATCGATTTCGCGAAGCAGGAAAAAGAGCTGACCACCGAACAGTGGATTGAGGTGTTCCGCCAGGCGCGCGAACTGGGCAGTGTGCAGCTTGGTTTCTCCGGCGGCGAACCGCTGGTGCGTAAAGATCTGCCGGAGCTGATCAAAGCCGCGCACGATATGGGGTTCTACACCAACCTCATTACCTCGGGCATCGGCCTGACCGAGAAGAAGCTGGTGGCGTTCAGTGACGCCGGGCTGGACCATATCCAGATCAGTTTCCAGGCCAGCGATGAAACGCTGAATGCCGCGCTGGCCGGTTCGAAAAAAGCGTTCCAGCAAAAGCTGGAGATGGCGAAAGCGGTGAAAGCACAGGGCTACCCGATGGTGCTCAACTTTGTGCTGCACCGGCACAACATCGACCAGATCGACCGCATCATTGAGCTGTGTATTGAACTGGAAGCGGATGATGTGGAACTGGCGACCTGCCAGTTCTACGGCTGGGCGCACCTGAACCGTGAAGGGCTGCTGCCGACGCGTGAACAAATTGCGCGGGCCGAGGCGACCGTGCAGGTGTACCGCGAGCGTATGGCCGCCAGCGGCAATCTGGCCAATTTGCTGTTCGTCACACCAGATTATTACGAAGAGCGCCCGAAAGGCTGCATGGGCGGCTGGGGCGCGATTTTCCTCAGCGTGACGCCGGAAGGTGACGCGCTGCCGTGCCACAGCGCCCGCCAGTTGCCGGTAAAATTCCCGTCGGTGCTGGAACATAGCCTGGAGCACATCTGGTATGACTCCTTTGGCTTCAACCGTTACCGGGGCTATGACTGGATGCCGGAGCCGTGCCGTTCCTGCCCGGAGAAAGAGAAAGATTACGGCGGTTGCCGCTGCCAGGCGTACATGCTGACCGGCAACGCGGATAACGCCGACCCGGTCTGCTCCAAATCACCGCACCACGGCAAAATTCTGGCGGCGCGTGAAGAGGCCAACTGCACTACGATGAAAATCGACCAGCTGACCTTCCGCAACCGTGTTAACTCCCAGCTGATCTTCAAGGTCTGATTTCCGGATGCATCAGGCGCGCGCCACGCTGCAACTGCCGAATGGCTTGCAGGTTCATCTGATCTGCCGGCCGGAGGCGACCCGCGCCGCGGCACTGGTGCAGGTCGGCGTCGGCAGCCACGATGAACCTGACGCGTGGCCGGGGCTGGCGCATTTACTGGAACATCTGCTGTTTGCCGGCAGTGACGGTTTTCAGGGCAGCGACCGGCTGATGGCCTGGATACAGGCAGCGGGTGGGCGGGTCAACGCCATGACGCTGGCGACTGCCACGGCCTTTTTCTTTGAGGCCGGTGCGCAGCAGCTCGAACCGGGGCTGGCGCGGCTGGTAGATATGCTGGCCTCGCCGTTGCTGACGCCGGAGGCGCAACAGCAGGAAACCGCGATCATTGACGCCGAATACCGCCTGCTGCGCACCCACGCAGAGACGCTGCGTGCGGCCGCCCTGATGCAGACGCTTGACGGGCCGCCCGGCCTGCACCGTTTTCATGTCGGCAGCCTGGCGAGCTTTAGCAGCGATCCTGACGCCCTGCAACAGGCGCTACGGGATTATCACCAGCGCTTCTACCACGCTGCGAATATGACGCTGTGGCTGCAAGGCCCCGGCACCCTGGACGAACTCTCCCAGCTCGCACACCACTACGGTGAACAGCTGCCCACCGCTGACGTGCCGCATTTCCCGGTCGCGCAGCCGGTCACACTCGCCGCCCGGCGTAACCTGGCGGTGAATGTCCGTGGCGTACCACACGTGCGACTGGCGTTTTTACTGCCTTCTACGGTTCCGGCGACGGCATTGACCCTATTCCGGCAGTGGGTGACGGATGAAGCGGGGCAGGGGCTGCTCGCGACCCTGCGCGCCCGCGGCCTGTGTGATGAGGTACAGGTATTGATCGCCTATCGCTCCGCTGAGGCGTGGGTGATATCACTGGCGTTCAGCGGCGGTGGCCTGCAACTGCCGATGCATACAGAGATCGAGGCGTTGTTTCACTCATGGCGGCAGGCATTGGTGCCGCTCTCTGATACGCACCTGCACCACTACGCGCAACTGGCGCGCCGTCAGGCTGACCAGCAGACGCCGCTCGATCACCTGCGCGATCAGGCATTTGGTTTCCCGCCGATGGGTGAGATCGACGCGGCCTTTATCCGCGGCTGGCAACAGTTGCTTGCGCACCTGACCCCGGCGCAGATGGCCAGGGTGTGGGCCGCACCGGATGTGGAAGGCGAGACGGTATGCGTACAGGGATTCCCCCTTGTGCTGACGGCGTTTACGCCTGCCGCGCCACCGTTGTTCAGCGCGCCGGTGTGGCGCTTCCATCCGGCTCCCTATGACGACGTTCCTACGCCGCTGCCCGCCGCGTCTGTGCCGCTGCCGCATCTTCATCCCGCTGACAGCGAGGGGATGCTGCTGCTGCGCCCGGCAGCGGGCAGCGATCTCTCGGGGAGCTGGGGCCATACCGTTCGTTGCGCCTTGCAGACGCTGGCGGGGGATATGGCCCACCGGAGCGGTGAGCTGACCTTTGCGCGCTATCAGGGCATCTGGCTGCTGACCTGCCGGGGCAATGCGGCGGCGCTGTCTTTCGCGTTGCATCACCTTACGCACACGCTTGGGCATCTACCGGCAAGTGTGATGGCGCAGGGCGCGCGGGCCGCCAGAGAGGAGCGTGAAGCACAGCGCACCGACATCCCGGTGCGGGCATTGTTGAGCCAGTTACCGTATGCACTGTCCGCGTGCCCGGATGAGCAGGGCGCATTCCCAACACACTGGGCAGCGAGCCTCTACGGCGGCGATCCGGCATTGCATCGCCGGCTTTCCCATCTGCTGGCTGCGTTTCCCGGCACGCTGAACGCGCCATCTGCCCTGGCTCCGCCTGCAAAACCACCTGCTCGCCGGGAATGGACGATCACCTCAGAGAGCCAGGACCACGCACTGTTAATCTTCTGCCCGCTGAGCAAGGTTACCGCCACCACGCTGGCTGCCGGGCAACTGCTGGCGATGTTTTACGAGCCGCGGTTCTTCCAGCGGTTACGGGTCGAGATGAATATCGGTTATGTGGTGAGCTGCCGCTTCCACCATAGCGCTGACCGCCCCGGCATCCTGTTTGCCCTGCAATCCCCGCACCTGACAGCCGCGCAACTGCTGCGCCACACCCACGACTTCCTCAACAGCATAACCGCCGAACTTGCCGCATTACCGGCAGACGCCCTGGCCTCCCATCAGGATGCGCTGCTGGCGCTGCAACACCCGGCAGACGACCTCACCGACCGCGCCTGGTCGGCGTGGAAAAACCTCCCTCTTACGGAAACGGCTATCCGCCGGTTGGAGCAGACCCAGCTGCTCAACGCCCATAAAACACTTATCAGCCGGCACAGGGATTGGGTAGTGCTAAGCCATTAAGGAAAGCAAAAAATTATTCTTGTCTTTAAATTATTTGGTTAATGAATATATACACATTTACTTATTGTTTTCTTAATCGGAGTAAATGCGCCTTTTATTGCCGAAATGCTGTCTACGTATCGGTATAAAAATATCTTTCTGATTCCGCTCTCATTATCATCATTGCTGCATTGCCCTGGCGACTCGCTAAAAAGAGTATTTCATGACGTTCTTATTAGACGAGTCTCCATTATGTCGACTGCATTAATTACCCCGTCCGATCTGAAAACCATTCTGCATTCTAAACGTGCAAACATTTATTACCTGCAATACTGCCGGGTATTGGTCAATGGCGGACGTGTGGAGTACGTCACTGACAAAGGAAAAACGTCGCTGTACTGGAACATCCCTATTGCGAACACCAGCGTTGTGATGCTGGGAACCGGCACCTCCATCACACAAGCCGCTATGCGTGAATTTGCACGGGCCGGAGTCTTGGTCGGGTTTTGTGGCGGGGGCGGGACACCGCTGTATGCAGGGAATGAAGTCGATATTGATGTTTCGTGGCTAACCCCCCAAAGCGAATACCGGCCTACCCAGTATCTACAGCAGTGGCTCTCTTTTTGGTTCGATGAGGAAAAGCGCCTTCTGGCTGCCCGCCGTTTTCAGCATATCAGGCTCAGGCAAATTGAACGTTGCTGGCTGGGAAATGGGGGGCGGCGTGAAACCCATTTCAAACCGGAAGAAGCCCAGTTACGTGCTTTGCTGCACCGTTATCGTCAGGGAATTGAACATGCAGGCTCTCATACTGACATGTTGTTACAAGAAGCCCAATTGACCAAAGCACTCTATAAACTGGCTGCTGAAACGGTGCAGTACGGGCGCTTCAGCCGGGCAAAGCGCGGTGCCGGGACTGACAGCGCAAACCAGTTTCTCGACCATGGTAATTACCTGGCTTATGGGTTAGCCGCAGTGGCTGCCTGGGTAACAGGTATTCCTTATGGGCTGGCTGTATTACATGGTAAAACCCGGCGTGGTGGGCTGGTGTTTGATATTGCCGATCTCGTTAAAGATGCGCTGGTTTTACCCTATGCGTTTATTGCCGCAATGGAAGGCGAGGATGAACAAACATTCCGCCAACGCTGTATCTCCGGCTTTCAACAGGCAGAAGCGCTGGATGTGATGATTGCCTCATTGCAGGAGACCGCAGAGGTATTGGCATCATGAATATTCTGTTGATCTCACAATGCAGTAAACAGGCGCGTACAGAAACGAGCCGTATCCTGGATCAATTTGCAGAGCGTAAAGGGGACAGGACCTGGCAGACGGCCATCACCCTGGAGGGCGTCAATACATTACGACGCCTGTTACGTCGTAGCGCCCGTAGGAACACGGCGGTTGCCTGCCATTGGCTGAAAAAAAACGGCCAGAGTGAGCTTCTCTGGATTGTGGGTAATGCCCGCTGTTTTAATATACAGGGCACGGTGCCTACCCATTACACCACACTGGATATTTTACGCAGCCAGCGAGAGAACGCCTGGATCTGTACTGAAGCGATTGCGTTGCTGGCTGCACTTGCCGGGCTATTTCATGATTTTGGAAAAGCGGGT
Organism: Nissabacter archeti; assembly: GCF_018257325.1. Taxonomy (NCBI): domain Bacteria; kingdom Pseudomonadati; phylum Pseudomonadota; class Gammaproteobacteria; order Enterobacterales; family Yersiniaceae; genus Nissabacter; species Nissabacter archeti. Next base: position 272,429 of record NZ_JAERKB010000006.1, on the reverse strand, counting down.
TACCTGTTCCAGTACAATCTGTGCCACGCCTCAGTACGTCGTTATCAGCCATTTCGCCATGAATGGCTCTCGGTACGGTTATTCCAGGCGTTTGTCGGTGAACAACATGACAGTGAGTGGCTGGCGTTATTACACCACCCCGATCGTATTGATGAAGAGGCGATCCTTGCGCGCCTGAAGAAAGATCGGGTGAAACCCGCTCTCGATCCCAACGATCATACTGCGCCGGCCAGCCCTTTTTGTGGGATGACGCCATTGGCACAAACGGTGTGCTGGCTTCTGCTGTCACATCACCGGTTGCCGCATTATCCGGGAAGGAACCCGCCGGATATGGCTGAGAGCGCAGCATGGCTGGAGCAACAGCTTGATGCCTCCTGGAATGCCCTTAATCATTTGGCCGGGTGGACAGAAGCGGATTTCGACAGTGTCTGGACCTTTCCACACGGATTACCGTGGCACAGCGCAGCCTGGGGCAATAAAGCACATCAACTGGCGAAACGCGCCCTGAACTCCGGCGCGTTAGCGGATTTCGCCCGGCTTGATGAGGCGTTTGTTCCCCATCTGGCCCGGCTGGCGCTGATGCTGGCAGATCACCACTACTCTTCGCAGCAAACGTCTGCACACTGGCAGGATGAACACTATCCGGTCTGGGCCAATACCGACCGCGCCACCGGCCGGCTGAAGCAGCAGTTGGATGAGCACTGTGTCGGGGTCGCGCACCATGCTTTGCTGTTGGCTCGCGTACTGCCCGGTATCCGGCGGCAACTGCCGGCGATTGCCCGGCATAAAGGTTTCCGTGAGCGGGCCGCGGATGCACGCTTCCAGTGGCAGAATAAAGCCTGGGAATGCTGTGCCGGGCTGCGGGAACAGGCACAGCAGCAGGGTTTTTTCGGTATCAACCTCGCGTCTACAGGTTGCGGTAAGACATTCGCCAATGCCCGTATCATGTATGCGCTGGCGAATGAGCAGCAGGGATGCCGGTTTACGGTGGCACTGGGCCTGCGAACACTGACCCTCCAGACAGGGCAAGCGCTGCGCGAGCGCCTGCATCTTCAGCCGGATGATCTGGCCGTTATGATTGGCTCGTCCGCTGCCCGGGAGCTTTATGAACAGCAGCATCCGGAGCCGGATGACAATAGCCTGTCAGCCCAGGCACTGTTTGGAGGGCACCAATATGTGCATTACGATGGCGCGCCCGATAACAGCCCATTGCAGCACTGGCTGCAGAAAGACCCCAAACTCAAACAGCTGATTAATGCCCCCGTGCTGGTGGCGACGATTGATCATTTGATGCCGGCGACGGAAGGCACCCGCGGCGGCAAACAGCTTGCCCCTATGCTGCGGTTGCTGACCAGTGATCTGGTGCTGGATGAGCCGGACGATTTCGACCTGGCTGATGAGTACGCCCTGTGTCGCCTGGTCAACTGGGCCGGTATGCTTGGCTCGAAAGTTGTGCTCTCCTCAGCAACGTTACCCCCTTCTTTGGTACAGGCGCTTTATATTGCCTATGGCAAAGGGCGTAAGGCTTACCAGCACGCCATCGGTCAGTCACAGAATATGGCGGTTTGCTGCGCCTGGTTTGATGAGGATAAGGTTAAGCCGGGCTGTTTTAGTGATTATGAGAAGTTTCTTGAGGCTCATCAGGATTTTATAGCTGCTCGCGTTGCGCGTTTACGCAATAAACCGGCAGTGCGGCAAGGCAGCATTATCCCCGTCAAGGCCGCCGGCCGTTCTGTGCCGGAGGTCATTACAGCGGTAGCCACCACATTGCATGAGGCCATGCTGTCTCTCCATCATGCGCACCATGAATGCCATGAGCACGGTAAAAAGGTCTCCCTAGGGCTGGTGCGTATGGCAAATATTGATCCGTTGGTGGCGGTCGCCAAAGCATTGCTGCAATGCCCTTCACCACCGGGAACGCATATTCATTATTGTGTCTACCACAGTCATCACCCGACAGGAATACGCTCCCATATTGAACAGCATCTGGATCGTGCCTTTGACCGGCGTAAAACAGACGCACTCTGGAAATTGCCGGAAGTTAAGCGGGCCTTGGCCAGCTCAACAGACGAAAATCACCTGTTTGTTGTACTGGCAACGTCTGTAGTAGAAGTTGGGCGTGACTGGGATGCGGATTGGGGCATTCTGGAATGTAGCTCGGTTCGCTCGATGGTTCAGTTTGCCGGGCGTATTCAGCGCCACCGCAGGCGGGTGCCTGATTCCCCCAATATCTTCATCCTCAATAAAAATCTGCGTGCCTTGCGTCGTACCCATCCTGGGCAAGCGGTCTTCTGCCTGCCTGGCTTTGAGAACCCACATTTTCGTCTGACAAGTGACGACATGAATGACGTATTGCATGAGGAGGAGTATCGCGTCATCAGTTCTCTCCCGAGGTTGATCGAACCTCCGGCACAACGCAGCCCATACAGCACATACAGCAGCCTGACCGCGCTGGAGCACCAGCACACCCGCGAGGTGTTATTAGGCCGTGGGCAGGGCAAGCTCTCGGCGGCGCTCTGGTGGCGCCAGCCACTGCACTGGAATGATGAGTTGCAACGTCGTACCCCTTTCCGCCGCACCTCCCCTGAAGAACAGTTCTTTTTACGTATGGAGGAAGAATATGACACGCCGGGATTTTATTTTCGGGATGACGGCCCCAGCGGCTGGAAGGAAGCAGGGTGCTTTGACAGGGCAGAGGTCGAGTTTGCTGCCGGTGTCAGTGCCTGGGTAGAAACGGATTACCACACAGTATGGCTGGCGCTGGCTGAACAAAGCGATCTGTCACTGGAAGAGGTCAGTACGCGCTATGGCGAACTCTCCCTGATGTGCAGCCCAACGGAGGCACCGCAGGCGTGGTGTTTTCATCCGCTTTTAGGGGTATTCCGCGCCCTCGATTGAGGGCGGGAGTGAGTCAGCGCAAACGGTATTTTCATTACTCACGTTCATAGCAAATTAAATGGCGGTGAAGAGATGGACATCACTTCATGGATCAATGACCGGAAGCAGAGCAAACTCGCGGCCTTCGACAAAGACGCGAAAAAACGGCGTGAGGCAGCCTCAGCGGCAGACCTGAGCGCACTTGACCAGGCCCTTGCCGAGGCGCGGCGGGAACTGGAACTAAAATATGAACCCCGTACCTGGCTGACGAATGCCGCGCAACGCGCCGGGCAAATCAGCCTGGTGACACATGCGGCGAAATATACACATGGCGACGCGCAAAGCAGCAGCCTCTATAGCTGCATCCGCCAGCAGGAGGGCTACCTGTCGACAGCCTCATTGGCGGCGCCCTCTTTGGATGCGGTAGGCAATGCCGCGGCGCTGGATGTGGCAAAACTGCTGCAAACCCGGTTTGGGAAAGATTCTTTGCTCGACTGCCTGCGCCGCAAAGAGTATTCACTGCTCGCTGAGCTGGCAGAAGATAGTGAGCAGTTAGCTGCCTGGGTAACCGGTTTTTCCCGGGTGCTTGAGACCGGCCAACCCACGTCCCATACGCTGTCCAAGCAGATCTACTTTCCGGTGGGTGATAGTTACCATCTGCTCAGCCCCTTGTTTTCCTCCTCATTAGCGCAGGCACTGCACCAGAAAATCGTTGCGCAGCGTTTCAGTGAAGAGAGCAAAGCTGCCCGTCAGGCCCGGCGTAATAAACAGTGGCACCCATTGCCGGAGGTTTCCTTTCCCAATACCGCTGTGATGAACTTTGGCGGCACCAAACCGCAAAATATCTCTGCACTTAACAGCAGCCGCGGCGGCCGGATGTGGCTGCTCTCGTCTCAACCACCGCAGTGGCAGGCGCAGGAGCGAAAGCCACTGGCTATCACCTCGCTGTTCGCCCCTAAAGGGCCGTTTGAGTATTTAACAGCTAATACGCTCACAAGCTTCACCGCACTCCTCACGCACAGCGGCAACTATAACAACGCCGCCATCAAACGCCGCCGTGAACACTATGTTGATGAGCTGATCGACCTGCTATTCAACATTGCTGCGGGTATTCAACGGCCCGAGTGGTGCAACTGGACAACAGAACCCTCTTGTCTTCTTAGGCCTCATCAGGCGCTCTGGCTTGATCCGTGGCGTACCCAGGATAACCCGGCGTTTGCGCTGGAGCGGGAACGGGGTGACTGGCAAGCCACCGTGGCAGATGACTTCGCCCAGTGGCTGAACACGCAGTTAAACGCCGCAAAATGTGCAATGGGGATGGTTGAACGCAAAGCGTGGCGCACGCAATGCCAACAGCGTTTACGTGAAATGGAACACGTCATCAAGGAGGCACAATCATGAGCCGGTGCATTATTTTGCCGCGGTTGCAGGTGGAAAATGCCAATGCAGCCGCAGGGCTGACCTGGGGATTTCCGGCTATCACTCAGTTCCTCGGGTATGCACACGCGCTGTCACGCAAACTTCAGCAGAGCCACGGCATCACGCTGGAAGGCTGCGGGGTCATCTGCCATCACCATCAGGTTCATGCCTATAACGCGGGTGGGGATTACCAGTTTGCCTTGACCCGCAACCCGTTGAGTAAAGAGGGCAAGACCGCGTCAATCAATGAAGAGGCGCGGATGCATCTCACCGTATCGCTGGTCATGAAGTGCCGGGGCACGCTTGCCAACGGTGATACCGGTTTAGCGTTGCTGGCTGAGCATTTACAGGTGCTGTGCCGGCAACAGCGGTTGGCTGGGGGCACGGTGGTCAGTATGGGCAAGGTGCAGGTACGCAACCTGGCGGACGATGAAAGGGTCAGCGCACTGTTCTGGCCGCTGATGCCGGGCTTTGCGCTGGTCGACCGTTCGCCCTGGCTGGCACAGCATTGTTCAGCAAAACAGGCACTGGAGCCGCAAACCGACATGCTGGATGCCTGGCTCGACTTCGCTGCGCTGAAGCTGGCACCGCATACCGGGGAGGGCATATTACCGGAGCCCGGCGCGCCCGCCGAATGGCGTTATGAGCCAAAACCTTATGCCGGTTACCTGGTGCCGTTGATGACCGGCTATCAGCGTATCTCGCTGTGCTACGCCCCAGGTGACGTAGCGCGGACCCGTGACCCGGCAACCCCTTTCTGTTTTGCCGAAGCGGTATATGGCGTGGGGGAATGGTGCGGCCTGCACCGGCTCCACTCGCTGGATGAACTGTTGTGGCGTTATCACACCACGGAGACAGGTTACTACTGCTGCGGGGCGCAGGCCGCCATTGAGGCAGAAGATTGTACTTATGATGATGATCACTTTTAAAAGGACGCAAACATGGCAAAGGCACCTGTTGATATCAAAACGGCGTCAGTACTGGCATTTGAACGCAAACTGGCGACGTCCGATGCGCTGATGTTCTCCGGCCTCTGGCAAGGGGCAGAGTGGCAACCTATTCCTGTTCAGGAAAAAGCAGTACGGGGGACTATCTCTAACCGCCTGAAAAATGCGGTAACCAGCGATAACGCCAAACTGGATAATCAGATCCAGAACGCTAACCTGCAACGAGTGGATGTGGCTGCACTACCGGCAGACGCGGATACCCTGAAAGTCAGCTTCACCCTGCGCGTGTTGGGCAACCTGGCCGAGCCTTCAGTATGTAATGACCGGCGCTATCAGGACGCTTTACAGCAAATTATTACCGGCTATATCGATGAACAAGGCTTTGACGAACTGGCAAAACGTTATGCCGCCAATCTGGCCAATGCCCGTTTCCTGTGGCGCAACCGGGTCGGTGCCGGACAGATCCGGGTGGTGGTCACCGGGAGTAAAACCTGGGAATTTATGGCGCATGACTATTCCCTGCGGGCATTTACCCCCGCAGATGCCACGCTGAGTGAGCTGGCGGATGAGATTGCCGTCGGGCTGCGCGGCGAGCGTTTTGTCCTGTTACAGGTTGCTGCGTATGCCCATCTGGGGGAGGGGCAGGAGGTCTTTCCTTCCCAGGAGTTGATGCTTGATAAAAGCAGCGATAAAAGCAAAGTGCTGTACCAGGTGAATAGCGTGGCGGCGATGCATTCCCAGAAAATAGGCAATGCGCTTCGCACTATTGATACCTGGCACCCGCAGGCTGACACATTAGGGGCGATTGCTGTTGAGCCGTATGGTTCTGTGACCAGCCGCGGCATTGCCTGCCGGCAACCGAAAGAGAAGATGGACTTCTATACGCTACTGGACCGGTGGGTCATCCGTGGCGAGCAGCCGCCGGCAGAGCAGCAGCACTATGTCATGGCAGTGCTGATTCGTGGTGGTGTCTTTGGTGAAAAAGCCGATTAAGGAGAATGGCGATGGATCATTTTCTTGAGATCCGTGTATTACCTGACCCTGAGTTTACCGAAGAGACATTGATGTCTGCGCTGTTCGCCAAATTGCACCGGGCATTAGCGGCGCATAAGCAGGGTGATATTGGCGTCAGCTTTCCGGCACACGATGTTAAACCCGGCCCGGTTCTGCGCCTGCACGGCACGCAGACCGCATTGCATACGCTGGAGTCTTTGTACTGGCGTACCGGCCTTAGCGATTATTGCGCTGTTTCAGCGATCACACAGGTCAGCGGGATCAAAGGGTGGCGCACGGTAAGCCGGGTGCAGGTGAAAAGCAGTGCCGGGCGCTTACTGCGGCGCTCAGTGAAGAAAGGCTGGATCAGTGAAGCAGAAGCGGCACAGCGGCTTGAAAATAGTCAGGAACAGCGAAGCGACTTGCCCTGGCTGGCCGTAAAAAGCCTTTCCAGCGGTCACCACTTCCGGCTGTTTATCCGCCACGGTGAACTTCAGCCTGTCGCCACCGCAGGGGAGTTTAGCTGTTATGGCCTGAGTAACACCGCCACCATCCCCTGGTTCTGACCCTTTTATTTCCGCCAAGGATAAGTTGTTGATTTATTGAGACCTAAATATGAGGTAAGAAAAAAGGGGTAAGGAAGAGAATTAAGAGATTTTTTACTTAAAACCAAAAAGTTAGAGAGTTGGCTGGTCAGTTCACTGCCGTGCAGGCAGCTTAGAAAAAATGGCACGGATCTACAATAATGGCAGACATGTTCACTGCCGTGCAGGCAGCTTAGAAAAGCTACAACTGCTTTCGCGGACAACCATTAAAGTTCACTGCCGTGCAGGCAGCTTAGAAAGAAAAGGGGGGGCCAATCCATTTGATCCTTTCGTTCACTGCCGTGCAGGCAGCTTAGAAATTCACGCGTGCGGCTGCTGGCGGCGGGTTGCCGTTCACTGCCGTGCAGGCAGCTTAGAAATCACCACCAGCAACAAACACATGAATGCTTTTGTTCACTGCCGTGCAGGCAGCTTAGAAATGAGTGAAATGCGTGACAAAAAACGTTGCCCCGTTCACTGCCGTGCAGGCAGCTTAGAAAGCTTTATTAAACGCGTCTGCCAACGACGCTAGGTTCACTGCCGTGCAGGCAGCTTAGAAAAGATACCGTCCTCTTTAAGCCGCAGCGTTGTCGTTCACTGCCGTGCAGGCAGCTTAGAAAAGTTTGGGGATGTAGTTCGGCCTAAAGAGGTTGTTCACTGCCGTGCAGGCAGCTTAGAAAGGACTGGGGGCGACTATCACTGACAACAGGACGTTCACTGCCGTGCAGGCAGCTTAGAAATTTGCCGTCTTCTGACAGGCGGCGAACCTCCTGTTCACTGCCGTGCAGGCAGCTTAGAAATACCAGGATTGAGCGGTACTGCGGGATTTCCAGTTCACTGCCGTACAGGCAGCTTAGAAAAAAGTGCCCCCGCATATCCTCCAACACCTCCAGTTCACTGCCGCACAGGCAGCTTAGAAAGCTCGCAGCTGTGCCGAGCTTTGAATGATCGGGTTCACTGCCGCACAGGCAGCTTAGAAAGTCTTCAAACCCACGCGCATACGCACCCGCTTGTTCACTGCCGCACAGGCAGCTTAGAAACAAAGGCGAGCATGTCACCCTGCTGCCGTCGGGTTCACTGCCGCACAGGCAGCTTAGAAACTGATGTTCAAGCGGATTATCACTGACGACGAGTTCACTGCCGCACAGGCAGCTTAGAAATGGGCAATTACCGCGCCGTCAGACACCGGCAAGTTCACTGCCGCACAGGCAGCTTAGAAAACGCGGTCCATAACAGTCTCCAAGACTTACAAGTTCACTGCCGCACAGGCAGCTTAGAAATCGCCGTTATCGGCCTGGGTGTGTCAGCATATGTTCACTGCCGCACAGGCAGCTTAGAAAAATGAACACAGGGTGCGCACTGATCGAGGCGCGTTCACTGCCGCACAGGCAGCTTAGAAATAACCCCAAAGCCAGTTACGAAGATTATGTAAGTTCACTGCCGTACAGGCAGCTTAGAAAGCTTCGCTCAGATTGCGCGGCTGGCGGCGGAGGTTCACTGCCGTACAGGCAGCTTAGAAATAAATCCCGTAAAAAGCGTTAACCATGTCAGCGTTCACTGCCGCACAGGCAGCTTAGAAAACAGCATTCAGTTTCAACCTCAGCGCCATTACGTTCACTGCCGCACAGGCAGCTTAGAAATGCACGATTTGGATCAAAAAAGTTTCGCAAGGGTTCACTGCCGCACAGGCAGCTTAGAAATGGATTCGCCACACTTCACCGGCACACCCACAGTTCACTGCCGTACAGGCAGCTTAGAAACAACGTTAAAATCACTACCTTTAGAACAGGTTGTTCACTGCCGTACAGGCAGCTTAGAAAGTCGGCCCACAAGAGCTCTGGGCGCTCAGCACGTTCACTGCCGCACAGGCAGCTTAGAAACAGTATCGACCAGCGTAACGGGCGCGGCGCGCGTTCACTGCCGTACAGGCAGCTTAGAAACAGTTCATGCCGAAGGCCAGGCCACCCATCATGTTCACTGCCGCACAGGCAGCTTAGAAACGAAATCCGCAGAGGTTCGGCGGAGCTTACCGGTTCACTGCCGGACAGGCAGCTTAAAAGGTTGAAGGCGGCTTGATGGAGAGGCCAGACGCAGAAAAGCAAAAACCCAGCCATTGGCTGGGTTTTCTGAATAAGTGGTGCCCGGACTCGGAATCGAACCAAGGACACGGGGATTTTCAATCCCCTGCTCTACCGACTGAGCTATCCGGGCAACGGGGCGCATTAAACCGTATTGGCTGAAGGCCGTCAACGGCTTTATGCAGAATTCTCCCTGAAACCGGGCTGACTGCTCTCTTTTCAGGCAAAAAGCAGCAGGGCAGCAGCAAAAACTGCCCCTGACAGGCGATGTTTATCAGGTCAGCGCACCATGTTTACGGCAGCGTGCGACCTGCAAAACATCCTCAGCCAGCCGTAATGCGACTTCCACATCATGGGGCTGCCGTTTTACCAGCAATTTGCTCAAGCACCCTTCCAGAATCAGCTCCATCTGCTCGGCCACCATCGGCGCATCGTCTGCGTCCATGTCCTGCAACAGCGCCAGCGTATAGTCATAAGAGGCGCGTTTCTGCTGCTCTGCAAGCTGGTGGATAGGGTGCTGTTTATCCGGGAAAAAGCTGCATGCGGCGATAAACAAACAGCCTGGGTAGCGCTGCTGATTCACCTGCTCATGCAGTACCTTATAACGGGCCAGCAACTTCTGTTGCGGCGTCAGCGAATCATCCAGCAGCAGCTGGCGCCGCCAGGTATCAATCTGTTGACCATGATGGCGCAGGCAGTCATATAACAGCGCCTCACGATCCGGCCAGAAGCGGTATAAATCGCTTTCCGTACGTCCCGTTTCTGTTGCCACCATTTCTACCGTGGTGGTGGCCAGCCCGCGCTGCTCCAGAAGGGTTAAAGCGTGGTTCAGCACATGTTCACGTTGCACGTTGGCGTTCTCCCATTTCCAATCCAGACACTAGTGTCGTTTACGGGTGTACTTTCTGCAAATGCGCACGGAAGGCCGCGGCGTCCATAAAGCCGGTGATGCGGGTATCCGGGATTTCCCGGCCCTGCTCGCCGAAGAACAAAATAGTGGGCAGGCCCAGCACCTGTAACTGCGCCAGCAGCGCCTGCTGCTCCGGGCTGTTACCGGTGACATCCGCCTGCAGCAGCACGGTGTCCGCCAGTGCCTCCTGCACCGCAGGCTGGCTGAACGTGTATTTCTCAAACTCTTTACAGGCGACACACCAGTCAGCATAGAGATCAAGCATCACCCGTTTGCCCTGCGCCTGATGCAGCGCCTCCGCCAGCGCGGCCCGGCTGGTGATCGGCTGGAATGCCGGGCCGGCGGGTTGTGCGGCGGTGGCCGGGGAGGGGAATACCCACTCCTGCAACGGCCGGGCCACCACCAGCGCGGCAGCCAGCAGCAGCAGTTGCAGCGGCCGGACACCGGCGCGGCTGCTTTTCAGGCTGAGCAAAAAGGCCCAGCCAAAAAAGGCGATGCCAAGCAGGCTCCAGAGCCGTTCCCCCCACACATCGCCGATGACCCGCGTCAGCAGAAACACCGGCAGTGCCAGAATCACAAAGCCGAATGCTTCTTTCACATGGTTCATCCACGGCCCGCTTCTCGGCAGCAGCCGGTTACCGAACAGCGTGACTGCCACCAGCGGAATGCCCATGCCGAGCGCATACAGGTAGAGCGTGCCGCCACCGGCCAGCAGATTCCCGCTCTGCGCGATGTAAAGCAGAATGGCGCTCAGCGGCGCAGTAGTGCAGGGCGAGCAGATCAACCCCGCCAGTGCGCCCATCACAAACACGCCGGGCAGCGACCCGCCGCGCTGGGTATTGCTCCACAGCGTCAGGCGGGTTTGCAGCGCGGAAGGCAATTGCAAGGTAAACAGGCCGAACATCGAGAGCGCCAGCAGGATAAACAGCACTGACAGCGCGATAAGCACGCCGGGGCTTTGCAGCGCCGCCTGGAACGGCAGCCCGGCGGCGGCCACCACCAGCCCCAGCAGGGTGTAAGTCAGCGCCATGCCCTGCACATACACCAGCGCCAGCACCGCCACGCGCCGGTGGCTGTGCCGTTTTTCACGCCCGAGAATAATGCCGGAAATCAGCGGGTACATCGGCAACACGCAGGGCGTAAAGGCGATGCCGATGCCGATCAACAATGCCCACAGCGGTGAGAAGGGCAGCGGGGCGGCGGTGGCCGCTGTCTGCGGTGGGGCAGAGGGAGCCACTGCCGCGTCTGCCGTCGCACCCGGCGTCACGGCGCTCAGCGGCACAATGCGCGTCTCTGGTGGGTAGCAGAACCCCGCTTCGGCGCAGCCCTGATACGTCACTTTCACCTGGCCGTGCGGCGCAGCCTGGGTGATCGGCAGCGTAAACGCCAGCTGGTTTTTGTAGATTTCTGAGATGCCGAAAAATTCATCTTTATGTGACAGCCCTTCCGGCAGGGTGACATCCCCTACTGCGGCATCGGTGGCCGTCCACTGGATCTGCTGGCGGTAAAGGTAGTAGCCGGGTTTAATCTGCCAGTTCAGCGTCAGGCGGTTGCCTTTTTGCGAAAAATCAAAGGCAAACGCCTGATCCGGCGGCACAAACGCCTTAGCAGCAGGCGAAGGGAAAAGGGAGGCATGTGCAGCCAGCGGCAGCAGCAGGATGCCGCATAGCCAGACAATTATTTTAATGAGGCGGTAATCCATGAGAGGTAATCTTTATCTCCATCGCGGACCGGCAACACCAGCAGCTCCGGCGTCTGGTAAGTGTGGTGTTGCCGCAGGCAGGCGAGCAACGCCTGCTGGTGTTGGGTATCACTTTTGAACAACATCTGGACTTCGTACGCCTGCTCCAGCTTGCCTTCCCAGTAGTACATTGAACTGGCACCCGGCAATAACGTGACGCAGGCCGCCAGCTTCTCGCCCAGCGCCACTGCCGCCAGCTCCTGCGCACTGTCTTCATCCGGCGCTGTGCAGAGCACCACAACGGCCTGCGCCGGCAGGGGATCGATATTCAGGGGGACAGTTTCTGTCAGGGTCATTTCAGACGCGGTTATCTCAGACATCTCGACCTCGCAACATAGTGGGAGAAAGGCACGCCGACCGGTCAGCGCCAGCCAGAGACTATAACGCGAAGCGACGGCCGCTTGAAGGCGAAGGCGGGGGATTTTACCCCCGCATACACTTTAGTGAGCCCGGCCGCTGGCAGCGGATTACAGCATCACGCTGGCGAGCGCAAAGCTGAACAGCACGGAAAGCGCGACGCCCAGCGTACCAGGGATAAAGAAGGGATGGTTGAAAACGAAACGGCCAATGCGTGTGGTGCCGGTATCATCCATCTGTACTGCCGCCACCAGTGTCGGGTAGGTCGGCAGGATAAACAGCCCGGACACCGCCGGGAACGCCGCCAGTGCCGTCAGTGGCGTCACACCCAACGCCATCGCCATCGGCATCAGCGCCTTGGCGGTCGCCGCCTGGGAGTAAAGCAACGCCGAGCAGAAGAAGAAAATCACCGCCAGCAGCCACGGATGGCTGGTAATGGCGCTGCCGGCCGTGCCTTTGATCCACACCAGGTTATCCTGCACAAAGGTATCGCCCAGCCAGGCCACACCCAGAATACAGATGCTGGCGCTCATGCCCGCCTTGAACGTGCTGGCGTTGAGGATGGCGGCGGTATCTATCCGGCACAGCAGCGTAATCAGCGTGGCGGCACTTAACATAATGATCAGGATGGCACTGGTGGTGGTCATCACCGGGGCCGCCGGGGTGCCCAGCACCGCCTGATGGAAACCATTACTGTTGAAAATGGCATACACCACCACAGCCAGCACCCCAAGCAGGAACAGCAATACCGAATAGGGCGCGGAGGCGGGAATGGCCGGGCGATCTTCACCGCGCAGCGTAACCAGCCCTTCCGCCAGACGTTGCTGATACACGGGGTCATCTTCCAGCCGGGCATTGAACAGCCAGCTCACCAGCAGTGACATCAGCAGCACGGCCGCCAGCGTTGCAGGGATCAGGATAGTCAGCATCGTCAGGTAACTGACGCCGTGCGGCTCCATCACCGTCGCCATGTACACCACCGCGGCGGAGATAGGCGAGGCGGTAATGGCGATTTGTGCGGCCACCACAGCCGTTGAGAGCGGGCGGCTGGGGCGGATGCCCTGTTCCTTGGCCACTTCCGCAATCACCGGCAGGGCAGAGAGCGAGATATTGCCGGTGCCGGCAAAAATCGTCAGGAAGTAGGTGACCACCGGTGCCAGCAGCGTGATGTGGCGTGGGTTACGCCGCAGCAGTTTTTCCGTCTGGCGGACCAGGTAATCCATGCCCCCGGCCACCTGCATGGCGGAGATGGCTGCAATCACCGCCATGATGATGGAGATCACATCAAACGGGATGGTGCCCGGCTTTACGCCAATCAGCGCCAACACCAGCACCCCCAGCCCACCGGCAAAACCAATGCCGATGCCGCCCAGCCGTGCGCCAAGGAAGATGGCCAGCAGCACAATGACAAATTCCAGAATCAACATTGCGTTTGTTCCTTAGTGAAAAATGAAAACAACTTGTTATATTTTTGTACCTTCCAAAAGAAAAGGGCACGTTATTCACTGAATAACGTGCCCTGATGTCAGGTCAGAACAGGGTTACTGTTCATTCTCATCGGTATAGCGTTTGGCTTTATACGCCGGGAACATCAGGTTCTGCACCGAGAAGATGTCATCCAGTTCCGCTTCCGTCAGCAGGCCGCGCTCAAGGACCACTTCACGCACGCTCTTGCCGGTTTCCGCACAAATTTTACCGACGATATCACCGTTATGATGGCCGATGAACGGGTTCAGGTACGTGACGATACCGATGGAATTAAAGACGTACGCCTCACACACCGCTTTGTTGGCCGTAATACCGTTGACGCATTTTTCCAGCAGGTTATAGCAGGCGTTGGTCAGGATATGGATGGATTCAAACATGGCCTGGCCGATGACCGGTTCCATCACGTTCAGCTGCAACTGGCCCGCTTCTGACGCCATGGTAACGCAGGTATCGTTGCCGATCACTTTGAAACAGACCTGATTGACCACTTCCGGGATAACCGGGTTAACCTTGGCCGGCATGATGGAGGAACCGGCCTGGAGCTCCGGCAGGTTGATCTCATTGAGCCCGGCACGCGGGCCGGACGACAGCAGGCGCAGGTCGTTACAGATTTTCGACAGCTTAACCGCCAGGCGTTTCAAAGAGCTGTGCACCATGACGTAGGCACCACAGTCCGAGGTCGCTTCGATCAGGTCTTCAGCCGGGACGCACGGCAGGTTACTTACCGCGGCCAGATGCTGCACGGCCAATTGCTGGTAACCTTCCGGCGTGTTGAGGCGGGTGCCGATAGCGGTCGCGCCCAGGTTCACTTCCAGCAGCAATTCCGCGGTGCGCAGCAGGTTTTTCGTCTCTTCTTTCAGCAGCACATTAAACGCATGGAACTCCTGGCCCAGGGTCATCGGCACGGCATCCTGCAACTGGGTGCGGCCCATTTTCAGGATGGTTTCAAATTCTTTGGCTTTGCGCTCGAAACCGTCACCCAACTGGCTGATGGCATCGATCAGTTTCAGGATTGAGGCATACACCGCAATGCGGAAGCCGGTCGGGTAGGCATCGTTGGTGGACTGGCATTTATTCAGGTGGTCATTGGGGTTGAGGTATTGGTATTCCCCTTTCTGATGGCCCATCAGCTCCAGCCCGATGTTGGCCAGCACCTCGTTGGTGTTCATGTTGAGTGACGTCCCGGCGCCGCCCTGGAACACGTCTACCGGGAACTGATCCATGCACTTGCCTTTATTCAACACTTCATCACATGCCTGGATAATGACATCAGCAATCTTGCGCGGGATGGTTTTCAGCTCTTTGTTCGCCAGCGCCGCCGCTTTCTTCACCATGACCATGCCGCGGACAAATTCAGGGACATCACTGATTTTGGTATTGCTGATGTAGAAATTTTCGATCGCACGCAGGGTATGGATCCCATAGTAAGCCTCGGCCGGCACTTCACGTGTGCCGAGCAGGTCTTCTTCGATACGAATTGTGTTTGACATAGAACCTTCTCTATTTGATGCCGTAAATGGATGACTGAATAAATAGTAGACATTATGCGGGCGCATGTTCACACCATAGAATTAACCGCCGGCTTCCTGCCGCGCACGATCATATGCTGCTTTCTGAGAAATGCACGCAGCGCGATCACGCCTTGTACGCTCGCCGCAGGAGGATTTGATAACTGTGAAGGGCTTCACATTTCGTTGACCTGCTCAATAAAAATAGCGGTTGCGGTTGAATTCATCCGGCACCAACTCCATCTCAATAACGTCAGCCCGGTAACATGACCTGCCGGGCCTCTATTTTTACGCGTTGGTGCCTCTTTGCCAACGCGTTTGCTGAAAGGAGAATACGGTGCGTTTGTTACCGTTGCTGGTGATATTTTTACTGGCCTACATTGAGATATCCCTGTTTATCCAGGTTGCCCATGTGCTGGGCGTCTTTATGACGCTGCTGCTGGTGATCTTTACCTCTGGTGTCGGGGTGTCGCTGGTGCGTAACGAAGGGATGAAAACCTTCATCCAGATGCAACAGAAGCTGGCGCAGGGTGAAAGCCCGGCGGCTGAGATGGTGAAAAGCGTTTCGCTGGTGCTGGCTGGTTTCCTGCTGCTGCTGCCGGGGTTCTTTACCGATTTCTTAGGGTTGCTGCTGCTGTTGCCGCCGGTGCAAAAACGCCTGACGCTGAAACTGCTGCCGCACCTCGCCTTTACGGCCCGCGGCGGGTTCCGGCCCGGCCAGGGGGGCGGCACCACCTTTGACGGCGAATACCAGCGCAAGGATGATCCTCACCCCCGCCTGGAACAACGCGATACCCACAAAGACGATCACTAAGCGGTAACAGAAAAACGTTTCGCTGGGGTGGCGGTGCCGGCCCCGGCAAGATAGAGTGCGGGCTGACCTTTTGTTAGCTGTTTGTTATGCGGTGACACGACAAAAATAAAAAAATTTTTGTTGGTGTCCCTTGAAGGGGGGGCTAATGCCCCCATCTAAAACACCACGAGGCCGGTATGCGCAGCGTATACGGCATCTTATCCTGAATCAGATATGGACCTTCTCAAAGGAGAGCTATCAATGAAAATTCGTCCATTGCATGACCGCGTTATCGTCAAGCGTAAAGAAGTTGAGTCTAAATCTGCTGGCGGCATCGTTCTGACCGGCTCCGCGGCGGGTAAATCTACCCGTGGTGAAGTGCTGGCTGTGGGCAATGGTCGCATCCTGGAAAACGGCGAAATGAAGCCGCTGGATGTGAAAGTAGGCGACATCGTCATTTTCAACGATGGCTACGGTGTGAAAGCCGAGAAGATCGACAATGAAGAAGTGTTGATCATGTCTGAGAGCGACATCCTGGCGATTGTTGAAGCGTAATCACGCGTATATCACTGAACTGAACGAATTTAAGGGAAAGTAAAATGGCAGCTAAAGACGTAAAATTCGGTAATGACGCTCGTGTAAAAATGCTGCGCGGCGTAAATGTGCTGGCTGATGCGGTAAAAGTGACCCTGGGCCCGAAAGGCCGTAACGTCGTACTGGACAAATCCTTCGGCGCACCGACCATCACCAAAGACGGCGTGTCTGTTGCCCGTGAAATCGAACTGGAAGACAAGTTCGAAAACATGGGTGCACAGATGGTGAAAGAAGTGGCCTCTAAAGCGAACGACGCAGCAGGCGACGGCACCACTACCGCAACCGTTCTGGCGCAATCCATCATTACTGAAGGCCTGAAAGCCGTTGCCGCTGGCATGAACCCGATGGATCTGAAACGCGGGATCGACAAAGCTGTTATCGCTGCGGTTGAAGAACTGAAAAAACTCTCCGTACCGTGCTCTGACTCCAAAGCCATTGCTCAGGTAGGTACCATCTCCGCTAACTCCGATGACACCGTAGGCAAACTGATTGCTGAAGCGATGGAAAAAGTCGGTAAAGAAGGCGTGATCACCGTTGAAGAAGGTACCGGCCTGCAAGACGAGCTGGACGTGGTTGAAGGTATGCAGTTCGACCGCGGTTACCTCTCCCCTTACTTCATCAACAAACCGGAAACCGGTGCTGTTGAGCTGGAAAGCCCGTTCATCCTGCTGGCTGACAAAAAAATCTCCAACATCCGCGAAATGCTGCCGGTGCTGGAAGCCGTTGCCAAAGCAGGCAAACCGCTGCTGATCATCGCTGAAGACGTTGAAGGCGAAGCGCTGGCGACCCTGGTGGTGAACACCATGCGCGGCATCGTGAAAGTGGCTGCGGTGAAAGCACCGGGCTTCGGCGACCGTCGTAAAGCAATGCTGCAGGACATCGCGACCCTGACTGCCGGTACCGTTATCTCTGAAGAGATCGGTCTGGAGCTGGAAAAAGCGACCCTGGAAGACCTGGGCCAGGCTAAACGTGTGGTCATCAACAAAGACACCACCACCATCATCGATGGCGTGGGTGACGAAACCACCATTCAGGGCCGTGTGACCCAGATCCGTCAGCAGATCGAAGAAGCGACCTCTGACTACGATCGCGAAAAACTGCAGGAGCGTGTGGCTAAACTGGCTGGCGGCGTGGCCGTCATCAAAGTAGGCGCAGCAACTGAAGTTGAAATGAAAGAGAAGAAAGCCCGCGTTGAAGACGCCCTGCACGCGACCCGTGCTGCGGTGGAAGAAGGCGTGGTTGCCGGTGGTGGTGTTGCGCTGATCCGTGCTGCATCCAAACTGGCTGACCTGCGCGGCCAGAACGAAGACCAGAACGTGGGTATCAAAGTTGCGCTGCGCGCAATGGAATCACCTCTGCGTCAGATCGTCCTGAACTGCGGTGAAGAACCGTCTGTGGTTGCTAACAGCGTGAAAGCGGGCGAAGGTAACTACGGTTACAACGCTGCAACCGAAGAGTACGGCGACATGATCGGCATGGGCATCCTGGACCCAACCAAAGTGACCCGTTCTGCGCTGCAGTACGCGGCCTCTGTGGCTGGCCTGATGATCACCACCGAGTGCATGGTCACTGAACTGCCGAAAGAAGAGAAAGCAGACATGGGCGCCGGCGGTATGGGCGGCATGGGCGGTATGGGCGGCATGATGTAATTTCTGCCGACTGTTCCCCTTACAGTCTGTTATGAAAACCCCCGGCTCAGGCCGGGGGTTTTTTATTATGGGTGCAGAATAATTCGCATCTAATTGATTGTTGCTGCTATATATCTATCATTGTCTCGCTGAATTAACGTATAAACTGTAAACTACCGACGCGTTACTTATCAGCGGGATGGGCCGGGCTTCATCTCATTACGGCAACGGATGCTTAACCAGCATGTCGCACATGCTGATAAGGTTTGCGAGATTCTCAACCAAATGGGGAAAAAGATGCGGATTAACGTGTTTCTTGGACTTTCGGCCGCGTTGCTGCTGGCGGGTTGTAACTCCACCCACCAACTGAGCAGCACCGGACAACAAGTTAAATTTACTGACGCCCAACCCGGCAATGAATGCCAGCTGGTGGGCGAAGTGACCGGTACGCAGAGCAATTGGTTCTCAGGCACCAGCGGTGACGGCAGTTCAATGCGCGGCGCGGCGAATGATCTCCGCAATAAGGCGGCCGCAATGGGGGGTAACGTCATTTATGGCGCCACCAGCCCAAGCGAAGATTTCTGGTCCAGCTTTGTACCAAAAGACAGCAAAATGGTAGGGCAGGTCTACAAGTGTCCATAACGGCAATCCGTTGCCGGCAGGGATAGGTCTCGCTTATCCGGGCGAGGCGTACCTCGCCTGAAATCTCTTCCTCAGGCCTGTTTCAACCGGAGATCGAGCGGCGTTTTGCTCGGCTCGCCACCCACTTCCCGCGCCAGCTTCGGCACCATATAGCCGGAAACCTTAGCCAGTAACGCTTTGACCAGCGCCCGCGCTTCTTCATCATCTACCATGAAATGCGCCGCGCCCTGCACCTTGTCCAGCACATGCAGGTAGTAAGGCAGAATGCCCGCATCAAACAGTGCATTACTCAAAGCCGCCAGCACATCCGCATCATCATTCACGCCGCGCAGCAGCACACTCTGGTTCAGCAACGTCACGCCTGCGCGTTTCAAGCGTGCCATACTATGGCGCAGGTGATCATCAATCTCATTCGGATGGTTAATGTGCGTCACCATCAGCACCTGCAGGTGTGAAGCCGCCAGCCGCTGACAGAGCGTGTCAGTGATACGGGCCGGGATCACGACCGGCAGGCGGCTGTGGATCCGCAGCCGCCTGATATGAGGAATCGCTTCCAGTTCGCTAATCAGCCAGTCGAGCTCATGATCTTTGGCCATCAGCGGATCGCCGCCGGAGAAAATAATTTCATCCAATTCCGGGTGCAGGCGGATATACTCCAACGCCTTGCCCCAGTTTGCTTTGTTGCCCTGATTATCCTGATACGGGAAATGACGGCGGAAGCAATAGCGGCAGTTAACTGCACAGCCCCCTTTCACCAACAACAGGGCGCGGTTACGGTACTTGTGCAACAGGCCGGGAACCACACTTTGCTGCTCATCAAGCGGGTCAGTGGTAAAACCGGGGGCCGCAAGGAACTCCTCCTGGGCTGTCAGCACCTGAACCAGTAACGGGTCAGCGGCATTGCCGGGCTGCATACGTGCAGCAAACGCGCGCGGGACGCGCAGAGGAAAGAGGCGGCGGGCATCACGCCCTTTATGCAGTTCCGGATGGGTGTCGAGTGCCAGCAGCGACAGCAACTCGTCCGGGTCAGTAATAACATCGGCGAGTTGCTGCAACCAATCTTCTCTCGTCGCCGTGTTTTGGGTTATAATATGTGCCATTTTTTGGCTAAGCTACCAATATACATTTTTTCAGAGGGCCACTATGGCGACTTATTCTAGCAACGATTTCCGTTCCGGTCTTAAAATCATGTTCGAAGGCGAACCTTACGCCATTGAATCCAGCGAGTTCGTTAAGCCGGGCAAAGGCCAGGCCTTTGCACGTGTTAAAATGCGTCGCCTGCTGACCGGTACCCGCGTTGAGAAAACCTTCAAATCTACCGACTCCGCTGAAGGCGCAGACGTTATCGATATGAACCTGACTTACCTGTACAACGACGGTGAGTTCTGGCACTTCATGAACAACGAAACCTTCGAGCAGCTGGCCGCCGATGCCAAAGCCGTAGGTGACAGCGCGAAATGGATGCTGGATCAGGCAGAATGTATCGTGACCCTGTGGAACGGCCAGCCGATCGCAGTGACCCCGCCGAACTTCGTTGAGCTGGAAATCACTGATACCGATCCGGGCCTGAAAGGTGACACCGCAGGGACTGGCGGCAAGCCGGCGACCCTGTCTACTGGTGCTGTGGTAAAAGTTCCGCTGTTCGTTCAGCGTGGCGAAGTGATCAAAGTTGACACCCGTTCCGGCGAATACGTTTCCCGCGTGAAGTAACGGTTGTTCTGACGCCCCGAGTGTCATGCTGCTGCAACGCCTGTTGCAGCAGCCATTCAGGAATCTGTTAACGATGCTGAAGAAAATCTGGCTGGCTGCGCTCTCTTTCGTGGTGCTGGCTGCATTAAGCGGGTGTAACACCGCACGCGGCTTTGGTGAGGATGTACAGCACCTGGGCAGCGCTATTTCCCATATCGCCAGTTAATTCCCCCGTTTAAAAAATACCACCTTCTTTCTACTTCCTTGCTTTTCTTGTCTAAACTAAAAGGGCTTAAGCACCTACTCCCTTAAAAGAAGGAAATTTTTATGTTGAAGAAATCAATTCTGGTGGTGTTTTCTTTGCTGTTCCTCTCGTCGCTGACGGCATGTAATACCACGCGCGGTGTTGGCGAGGATGTATCGGCAGGCGGTGAAGCTATCCAACGCAGTGCACAGTAACGCTGACGCAGATAACCCTGAACGCTGACGCGGATAAACCTGATGCGGATAAAAGGTACGGACACGCGGTTGCCGGTGGCCGTACCTGATTTCCCGATCAGGATTGATTTACCCAGATAAGCTTACTGGTATCAAACCCATAACGTTTTGCCGTTTCCAGCAGGCGGGTTCGCGCCACTTCGTCCAGCATAGGGGTGCGTGACAAAATCCATAAATACTTCTTATTCGGGCCGCAGACCAGCGCATACTGATAGTTCCTGTCCAGCTCAATCACGTTATAGCCGCCATAGAAGGGGCCAAAGAAAGAGACCTTGAGCGCGGCGCGTACCGGCGTACCCAGGAAATAGCCTTTCCCTTCACTCTCCTGCCAGGATTTCTTTTTAGGGTTATAACCGCGGTTAATGACTTTGATGCCACCATCCGGCCGGGTGCTGTAGTTGGCCGTGACATGATCCAGCCCGCGTTCGAAGCCGTGATCCATCCTGGCAATTTCATACCAGGTGCCGAGATAGCGCGGCAGCTCGAAGTTTTCTACCACTTTAACGTCCGGCGGCGGCTTTACGCTGCACGCTACCGAAAACAATGCGGTCATCATGACGCCGAGTTTTGACCAAAGATGCATAGCCTTTCCTTTTATCATCCATCTTTCCTAAGTGTAGGTAATAAAAATGAATAAGAGAGGGATGGCGGAATGAAAAACGGCCCTGCCGGGCCGTTTACGCAAAAAGCCGCGATCAGAGGGTCATTACGCCGATGGCGGTGACCACACTCAGAATGGCTGCCAGCCCATAAAACAGCCATTTCCCGGCCGGGATAACCCATTTCAGGTCATGCGTCATATGGTGCAGCCGGTGCAGGCCACACCATAACGGCAGCGCAATCATCAAAAACAGAAACAGGCGACCGGGGAGGCTCTGGCAAAACGCGAGTACCCGCGCATAACTGAACGTCCCTTCCGGGGCGAGGCCCAGGGGCAGCAGAATACCGATCAGCAGAATCACTGCCGGGGCAAACAGCGCCGCCCACATGCCACCGGCACCAAACAGGCCCCAAAAGACCGGTTCATCAGCGCGTTTAGGATGTTGGTCCATTTTTTCCTCCTGTTAATACAGCGCGATGGCAAAGATTGCCAGCGACACCACAATCATCACCGCCCACAGCAGGCGCACCACCGGTGCCGGCCCCAGTTTTTCCCCTTTGACGATCAGAATCGCCGCTTTGGGAGCCAGATCAAACCAGGTTTTGCTGTGCAGCAAGGCTGCCGCCAGGGCAATCAGGTTGAGCAGCAGAACCACCGGGTTTTGCAGCAAATGGACAAACGCCTCCCAGCCTGCCGGCCCGGCTTTTAACCGGTAAAGGCCGTGAAGCAACAGCAGGCTGAACCAGACTGCGGGCAGGGCGGTGCCTTCACGCAGCATATAAAAACGGTAAAAGCCAAGCCGCTGCCACCAGTTGGGCGTAACGTCCCGGAGGTAAGGTTTACGTTTTGTGGTCATCATGGTGCTCTCCTTAACGTGGCTTCAGCATGGCGATCATGAAATCCTTACTGCTCTCCACTTTTCCCTGTTGGATAGCCGCTGCCGGGTCCACATGTTTCGGGCAGACTTCAGAGCAGTAACCCACAAAGGTGCAGCGCCAGACGCCGTTCTCGCCATTGAGCTGCGGCATCCGCGCGGCCTTGCCGCGATCGCGGCTGTCGAGGTTATAGCGATGGGCGAGGGTAATCACCGCCGGGCCGATGAATTCAGGGTTCAGGCCAAATTGCGGGCAGGCGGCATAACAGAGGCCGCAGTTAATACAGCCGGAAAACTGGTGATATTTCGCCATCTGCGCCGGGGTCTGGCGGTTCGGGCCGGCCGCCGGCTGGCGATCGTTGCCGATGATGTAGGGCTTAATCGCCTCCAGGCTTTCGATAAAGTGGGTCATATCCACCACCAGATCGCGTTCGATCGGGAAATTGCCCAGGGCTTCCACCTCCATGCCCGCCGGATAATCACGCAAAAAGGTTTTGCAGGCGAGTTTAGGCACGCGGTTGACCATCATGCCGCAGGAGCCACAAATTGCCATGCGGCAGGACCAGCGATACGCGAGATCCGGCGACAGGTTATCTTTGATATAACCGAGTGCGTCCAGCAGTGAGGTCTGCTCGTCATAAGGCACGGTGTAGGTTTCTGGGTGCGGTGCGCTGTCATACTCCGGGTGATAACGCATCACGGTAATCGTCATGTCAGCCATGGGTTTTCTCCTCAGACTCAGCGCCATAGACCCGTTTTGCCGGCGGCAGGGCAGTAATGTTCACGTCGCTGTATTCCAGCCGCGGTGCGCCGCCGGGCGTGTAGAACGCCAGGGTATGTTTGAGGAAATGGGTGTCATCGCGTTCGGTACAGCCTTCATCCAGCCGCTGGTGGGCACCGCGTGATTCGCGGCGGGCAAGGGCGGAGTGCGCCATACATTCGGCGACATCCAGGCTGTGTGCCAGCTCCAGCGTATAGAGCAGGTCAGTGTTAAAGACCCCTGAGCGGTCAGTGATGGCCACGCGGGAGAAACGGGTTTTCAGTTCCGCCAGTTTATCGATGGTTTTCTGCATCAGCGCTGACGTACGGTAAATGCCGCATCCCTCTTCCATGGCGATGCCCATTTCATTACGCAGGGTGGACCACTTTTCCGTTCCCTGCTGATTCATCAGCGCCGTCAGCCGCTGCGCTACATCCTGCGCCTGGCTGTCCAGCGCCCGCACCGGAACAGGTGTGCTCTCGACAGCACGCAGCGCCGCCTGCTCACCGGCGATGCGGCCAAACACCACCAGTTCCGCCAGCGAATTGGAGCCGAGGCGATTGGCTCCGTGCAGCCCTACCGAGGAGCATTCCCCCACGGCAAACAGCCCACGGATGCGCGTCTCACACTGGGCATTGGTTTCGATGCCGCCCATGGTGTAGTGCGCGGTAGGGCGAACCGGTATCGGCTCGTTGACCGGGTCCACGCCGACATAGGCTTTCGCCAGCTCACAGATAAACGGCAGCCGCTCCAGCAGCGTTTTCTCACCCAGATGGCGCAAGTCGAGATGCACCACCTCACCGCGCGGGGTGCTGATGGTGCGGCCGGCCTGCCATTCATGCCAGAACGCCTGTGAAACCTTATCCCGCGGGCCAAGCTCCATGTATTTATTCTTTGGCTGCCCCAGCGGGGTTTCCGGCCCCATGCCATAATCCTGTAAGTAGCGGTGGCCCTCTTTATTGACCAGGATACCGCCTTCGCCGCGGCACCCTTCCGTCATCAGAATGCCGGAGCCGGGCAGGCCGGTCGGGTGATATTGCACAAACTCCATGTCCCGCAACGGCACACCGTGGCGGAACGCCATGCCCATGCCGTCCCCGGTGACAATGCCGCCATTGGTGTTATAGCGGTAAACCCGGCCCGCGCCGCCGGTGGCGGTGATGACGGCATTCGCACGTACCTGAATCAGGCTGCCTTCCATCATATTCAGGGCAACCAGGCCGCGCACCTGGCCCTCATCCACCAGGATATCGAGGACAAAGTGTTCATCAAAACGGCGGATTTGCGGGTATTTCAGGGAGGTCTGGAACAGGGTATGCAGCATATGGAAGCCGGTTTTGTCGGCGGCAAACCAGGTCCGTTCAATTTTCATGCCGCCAAAGCGGCGGACATTGATGCTGCCGTCCGGCTTGCGGCTCCACGGGCAGCCCCATAACTCCAGTTGTGTCATTTCCTGCGGGCAGCGGCGGACAAATTCCTCCACCACATCCTGCTCGCACAA
The DNA here is from genome assembly GCF_018257325.1 of Nissabacter archeti. Taxonomy (NCBI): domain Bacteria; kingdom Pseudomonadati; phylum Pseudomonadota; class Gammaproteobacteria; order Enterobacterales; family Yersiniaceae; genus Nissabacter; species Nissabacter archeti. Next base: position 247,947 of record NZ_JAERKB010000006.1, on the reverse strand, counting down.
CCAGTCGCCACCGGCCACCGTGTCGTGAAAATGGGAGTCTGTGGTGTCATGGGGTTGGGTAACGGCGGCAGCACCGCCTTCTGCGGCCACGGTATGGCTGCGCATGGGGTAAACTTTGGAAATCAGCGCAATCGTCAGGGCGGGGTTAGCTTCCGCTGCGGCTATGGCAGCGCGTAACCCTGCACCACCGGCACCGATGATGGCCAGATCGGCGTTAAAGGTTTGCACGGCACTCCTCCATTCAGGGGACATCAGCGGCCTGCCCGCGGGCGGGCGTGCCGGTGAAATGAAGGCTCAGCGCCGGCAATATAGGCCTGCTTTTTATAAGGGAACCGAGTATAACGAAACAAAAATGCGTAAATATTGATGCGATCGAGGGTTTATCCCGATCGCCGCAGCCGTTTTGCGGCAGGGATCGGAAAAGTGTAAACCGCTCTCAAACCGGCTTGCCCTGTTACCTTGAAGGGGCTAAGCGGTAAACCCCGGCAGGATAAAACGCCGCATTTGTTTGCTGTCCGGGTTACAGGTAGACTGCACCCCTTTTGAATTCGGAGTGAATGACCATGAGCGAAACGGCAAGCTGGCAACCCAGCGCTCCTGTCGCCAATTTGTTGAAACGTGCCGCGATCATGGCTGAGATCCGCCGGTTCTTTAGCGACCGCGGGGTGCTGGAAGTGGAAACCCCGGCCATGAGCCAGGCAACGGTGACGGATATCCACCTGGTTCCTTTCAAAACTGAATTTGTTGGGCCGGGCGCAGCCGGAGGCATACCGCTCTACCTGATGACCAGCCCGGAATACCATATGAAGCGCCTGCTGGCAGCCGGCAGCGGCCCGATTTTCCAGCTCTGCCGCAGCTTCCGCAACGAGGAGTCCGGGCGCCATCACAACCCGGAATTCACCATGCTGGAGTGGTACCGCCCGCACTATGACATGTACCGCCTGATGAACGAGGTGGATGACCTGCTGCAACAGGTGCTGGACTGCAACAGCGCGGAGTCGCTCTCTTACCAGCAGGCGTTTACCCGCCATCTGGATGTAGACCCGCTGTCAGCAGACAAAGCGCAGTTGCGTGAGGCGGCGAAAAAGCTCGATCTGAGCAATATCGCGGAGACCGAAGAGGATCGCGATACCCTGTTGCAAATGCTGTTCGCCTTCGGGGTGGAGCCGCATATCGGGCTGGATCGCCCAACGTTTATTTACCACTTCCCGGCCAGCCAGGCGGCGCTGGCTGAGATCAGCACGGAAGATCACCGGGTCGCTGAGCGGTTTGAGGTCTATTACAAAGGCATGGAGCTGGCGAACGGTTTCCGTGAACTCACAGACAGCAATGAACAGCGCCAGCGTTTTGAGCAGGATAACCGCCGCCGGGCGGCGCGGGGCCTGCCGGTGCATCCGGTGGACCACAACCTGCTGGACGCCCTGACGCATGGGATGCCGGAATGTGCCGGGGTCGCGCTGGGTGTGGATCGTCTGATCATGCTGGCACTGGGTGCTGAGCGCTTAAGTGAAGTGATTGCGTTCTCCGTAGAACGCGCCTGATCAACAGGCTGTCGGCGCAATAAAAAGGGGCTGAAGATTCAGCCCCTTTTTTATGGTCAGTGGAAACGTCAGAGATCGCCGGTGGAACGTTGCTGGCGGCTGACCGAGCTGACGGTGGTGTTTCCCTGCTGGCTGCGGTGCAGTGTATCCGTCCGTACCTGGAAAGGCGGGAAGGGCAGGGTAATGCCGTGCTCACGGAAGGCCGCCAGAATCAGCTGGTGGATCTCATGGCGCAGCGGCATACGGTGTGCCATCTCCCCGGCGTGCATACGCATCTCAAAGAGCTGGATGCCCTGCTGGATATCGACCAGGTAAACTTCCGGCTCCGGGTTGTCCAGCACCAGGCTGCACCGGCGCGCGGCGCTGAGCAGCAGGTTTGTCACCTCTGCCGTATCAGCCTCAGCCGGGGCCGGCACCGTCAGCACCACACGGGTCACGGAATCAGACAGCGACCAGTTGATGAATTGCTCGGTGATAAACGCCTTGTTCGGCACGATGATCTCTTTGCGATCCCAGTCTGAAATGGTGGTGGCACGGGTATTGATTTTGGTGACGCTGCCGGTCAGGTTGCGGATCGTCACGGTGTCGCCGATGCGGATCGGTTTCTCAAACAGGATGATTAACCCCGAGATAAAGTTGGCGAAGATCTCCTGCAAACCAAAGCCCAGCCCCACACCCAGCGCGGCCACCAGCCACTGCAATTTTGACCACTCGATGCCCAGCATGGAGAAGCCGGTCAGGCCACCGAAAAACAGCAGCACATATTTGGTGATGGTCAGAATGGCGTAACCGGTGCCCGGCGTCAGGTCGAGATGCTGAAGCAACGCCAGCTCCAGCAGCGCAGGCAGGTTACGCACCAATTGGGTGGTGATGATCAACACCAGGATAGCGATCAATACCGATCCCAGGGTGATCGGGTGGACATTCTCAACCCCTTTCACCGTTTCAGTCACATCCCACAGGTGGATGTTTTCCAGGAAGCTGAACGCGGAGTGGATCTCAGACCAGAGGACGATCACCGAGATCAACGCCACCAGCGTCAGCAGGGATCGCACCAGCCGCAGGGACTGGGCGCTGATCGCGTCCAGATCCACCACTGGTTCCTCGATCTCAATCGTGCCTTCGCTGCTGTTGGCGTGCGCCACGTCCTCTTCCCCGCGCGCCCGCTGTGCCAGAATGTCTGCCCGCCGCTGTTTCGCCCGGTCAAAGGCGATGCGGCGGCGCTGGATAAGCATACCGCGGCGTACAATGTGGTACACCACCAGCAGCAGGAACCAGATGGCCGCTGAGGTTTCCAGCCGCGCCAGCAGCGCCTGAGAGGTCGCCAGATAACCCACTGCGGAGGCCAGGGCCGCAATCAGCGGTGCGGAGAGGAAGAACCACCACAGCGCTTTATTGCAGAGGTTTTCCCCCGATCCCTCTTTGTTCAGGTAGAGCGGGATACCGGCACGGCTCAGGCTGTGGGTCACGATACTCAGCGCCACACAGACCAGGATGAAACAGAGCCTGCCCAGCGTGGTGGCGAATTCCCGATCATTCAGGTTATCGAAGGTGATCAGCATCATGATCAACGGCACGATAAACCAGATCGAGAGCGTGTAGTAACGCATGGCGCGTGACACGCTTTTTTGCGGCCAGCCAAAGTGGGTGATAAACAGCCCGCGTGGATGGGCGAAAGACGCGCAGATCATAAAGGCCCACAGCAGCGGCAGCGTGGCGGTCACGCCATCCCCTATCGCGACGGCCATCGGGTAAGGCCAGGCGTTGCGCAGGCCATAGCCGAGGGCGGCCCACAGCACCGGCAGCGGCAGCGCCACCAGGATAGACCAGAACACGGTGCGCAGCGTCAGGCGGAACTGATCCTGCGTGACCTTGCCGACCCGGCTATGGGCGCGCTCCATAAACGCCGCATAATGGCGGCGGGAGCTGATGCTGATGATCACCAGAATCAGCGCCCCAAAAATAGGCATCAGCGTTTCGCGGCTGGTCACCATCATCAGTGATGCGCCGCTGAGCTGCGTCAGCGTATCCAGAGAGAGCAGGCGCGTCAGGTCACGCGCGACCTGTACCGGGTAGGCAAAGCCTATCGGGCTGACATCCGCCACCCAGAACAGGTAGCGGTGCGCGGCATCTTTGATCTCATTGAGCGCGTCCACCAGCTGGCTGTTGGCCACTTTCAGTTTGGTCAGCTCCAGGATCAGGGTGTCACAGCCTGAAAGCAGGGAGTTGAGCAGATCGCGCTGGGTGCGCAGTTGCGCATCCAGAATCCGTTGCTGCGACGCCGACAGGGCGCTGCCGTCATCTTGTTTGGCCTGGCGCAACTGCGCCTGCCTGTCCAGCAACTCCTCATAATGCAGGCGCTGCACCCGCAGCTGGGCCATGTCCCGGTCGAGCTGTTGCGGCTTCGGCATCTCCGGCAACCGCGCCACCTGCGCCCGCAGCGTTTCCCCCAGCACGTTGGACGAGCCGAGCCACTGCGCCTGCTCCTTGATGGTGGTCAGCGCCTGACGGACCTGAAGAGTCTGGGCCGCCGCCTGGCGCTGCTGGGAGGAGATCAGATCCATCCGCTGCGCCTGCTCATTCAGTGCCATAGAGAGTTCACGGTTACTCTGCAATTGGGTACTGATGACCTTCGGCAGATCGCCGCTCTGTTCCGCCAGCAGCTCCGTGCGCTCCAGCGCCTGTTCCGCCTCACGCTGGCGCTGGCTGTTGAGGATATTGCGCAGCTCCTGCAATTGCGCATCCAGCCGGTCGTGGCGGTGCTTATACAGCGCTGAGCGGATGCGTGACAGCTCCTGCCGGTTATTGGCCGACAACTGCGCCAGTTCCAGCTCATCAACTTTCGCTTTGCGCGCCGTGGCCTCAGCCTGCAGTGCATAAAGCTGTGCCTGTGCCAGCGGAGTGGTGGGGGCGCCCTGGGCCTGCAACTGGGCATCAATGTCACTCAGCACCCGGCGCGCTTCAGACTGCTGCTGCGGGATCTGGCTCAGGGAATCACTGATGTCACGCGAGGCATCCTGCTCCTGCTGCAACTGGCGGCTTTGATCCAACAGCTGGCTGCTGACCTGCAAAATCTGCTGTTCGAGGTCAGTGGCGGGCAGGTTCTGGTTAACGTCCAGCGGCTTTTCACTCTCCTGCGTCACTTGCTGGCGCAGGGTCTGGGTCAGGTGCGGGAAGTCATCGATGATTTTCTGGTACTGGGCAGCCCGGACGGCGGAAGCCCGGGCTTCACTGAGCCAGTTAAGGGCGCTTTGCAGCGCCTGGACAATCTCAGCCTGATTTGGCGCGCCCTTATTGGCTTCTGCCTGTTTCAGCTCTTGTTCAAGCTGCCCCTGGTCAGGGGGGAATGCCGCATACAGCGGCAGGGAAAAGAGCAGACTGATCAGCAGGGCAGCGAGGAAACGCACGGGGGAATTCCTTTGGTAAAAACAGTTACGGCGCCGGGGAGGGGAGGATTTCAGCAAAAGGTGCGCCCATACGGGTCACACTGCCGTTGGCCAATTGCGGCTCAAGGCGTACTTTTCCGGCCGGGAACAGGTTAATCACCGTCGACCCCAGTGCGAAGTGCCCCATCTCCTGGCCTTTTTCCAGCGTCACCGCGCCTTCAATGCCGGCCGGTGCGTACGTCCAGCGCTGGATAATGCCCGGCCGCGGTGGGTTAATGATGCCGGCCCAGACGGTGGAAATACTGCCGACAATCGTCGCACCGACCAGAATCTGCGCCATCGGCCCGAATTCGGTGTCAAACACGCAGATAACCCGCTCATTACGCGCAAACAGGTTCGGCACGTTGGCCGCCGTCAGCGGGTTCACTGAGAAGAGGTCGCCCGGTACGTAAATCATCTCACGCAGGGTGCCGTCGCACGGCATGTGTACGCGGTGGTAGTCACGCGGGGCCAGGTAGGTGGTGGCGAACAACCCGTCATGGAACTCGGCAGCCAGCATATAGTTCCCGGCCAGCAGCGCTTCCAGGCTGTAGTAATGCCCTTTGGCCTGGAAAATCTGGCCGTTGTCGATGGGGCCAAGCTGGCTTATCACGCCGTCCGCCGGCAGGCAGACCTGCTGCGGCAAGGCAACGACCGGGCGCGCACCGTCACGCAGCGGGCGGATAAAGAATTCATTGAAAGAGCGGTAGGCAGAAATCTGCGGCTGTTGCGCTTCCTGCATATTCACTTTGTAGTGACGCACAAACAGATTAATGACCAGTTGCGTCAGCGCGCCGGCCTGTTTATTTGCCCCCCAACCAGCCAGGCGGGTAAGCCACTGTTTAGGAAGAAGGTACTGTAATTTGATTTTGATACTGTCCAGCACAGATGCCTCTCAATAGGATGTGACATGCCTCGGGATAAGGGGCGCGCATTGTAGCGGCGCAGGGCATGGTGTTCAATATTTGTCTGGTCTCCAGACGTGAAGCGCCGCCGCCTTACGGCAGCGGCACAGAGTCTGTTCCTTCAGACAGGGCGCGAAAGCGTGCGCGTCAGAGCTCGTCAGCGCTTTTGCGGACTTTGACTTCCGCCATACTTTCCAGGATACGGTGGTAATTCTCGAAGCGCTCTCTGGCAATCTCGCCCCGTTCAACCGCCGCCCGGATGGCACAGCCTGGGTCACTGCCATGTTTGCAGTCACGGAATTTACAGCCGCCCAGATAGTCGCGGAACTCAATAAACCCCTGGGTGACCTGCTCCGGTGACAGATGCCACAGGCCAAACTCACGCACGCCCGGCGAGTCAATCACATCGCCGCCATATTGGAAATGGTACAGGCGGGATGCGGTGGTGGTATGTTGCCCAAGTCCTGAGACATCGGAAACGGCATTTACCTGAATTTGCTTTTCCTCCGGCGGCAGCAGGGCGTTCAGCAGGCTTGATTTGCCGACGCCGGACTGCCCGGCAAAAATGCTGATGCGGTCTGTCAGCGCCTGTTTGAACGCTTCCATGCCTTCGCCGGTCTGGCTGGAGACATTCAGCACGCGGTAGCCGATACGCTGGTAGATACCCATTGCCTCATCCACTGCGCGGCGGCCGGCGGCGTCCAGCAGGTCGATCTTGTTTAAGACGATCAGCGGCTCAATTTCGACCGTTTCACAGGCCACCAGATAGCGGTCGATGATATTCAGCGACAGCTCAGGCAGGATCGCCGAGACAATGGCGATCTGGTTAATGTTTGCGGCGATTGGTTTTACGCCGTCATAAAAATCGGGCCGGGTCAGCACCGACTCGCGCTCATGCACCGCCTCAACGATGCCCTTGGCACTGGTATTTTCCTCTTTGCCCGCGCGCCACACCACCCGGTCGCCGGTGACCAGCGATTTGATGGTGCGCCGGATGTTGCAGCGATGCTGGGTGCCGTCGGCGGCTTCAACATCTGCATGCATGCCGAAGCGGCTGATCACGATCCCCTCTTGCGGATCGCCATGCAGGGAATCATCCAGCTCCTTGCGGTTGTCTGTTTTCAGACGCCGCTGGTGGTTGGCGGATACACGACGTTGTTGACCTTTAGACAGTTTGTTCTTACTCACTGCGCCTCACTTAAACCGGCTTTTATCGCTCGTTGCGACCAAAAAGACTATGATACACGCTATTTTATATTAATTAACCGTTCACCGTATGGCTGGTGAATGACTTCCCCGTGAAAAAAGCGCGACGCCAGGCAGAGGGCTACACAGCCGCTGCGCTGGCCCGGCGCAGGTGCAGGAAAGACTATGACGCAAAATGAAAACCACCTGATCTGGATCGATCTGGAAATGACCGGGCTGGACCCGGAGCGCGATCGCATCATTGAAATCGCCACGCTGGTCACGGATGCCAACCTCAATATTCTGGCAGAAGGGCCGGTGATGGCGGTTCGCCAGAGCGACGCCCAGCTGGCCCTGATGGACGAGTGGAATACCCGCACCCACGGGGCAAGCGGCCTGACCGAGCGGGTCAAACAGAGTGCGTTTGATGAGCGGGCAGCCGAACTGGAAACGATTAAATTCCTGCAACAATGGGTGCCGGCCGGCAAGTCACCGATCTGTGGGAACAGTGTCGCACAGGATCGCCGCTTCCTGTTCAACTACATGCCGGAGCTGGAAGCCTATTTCCATTACCGCTATCTGGACGTCAGCACCCTGAAAGAGCTGGCACGGCGCTGGAAGCCGGAAATCCTGGCCGGTTTCCAGAAAAAGAATACCCACCAGGCGCTGGATGACATCCGCGAATCGGTGGCTGAACTGGCTTACTATCGCGAGCATTTTATTCAGCCATAATTTTTTTTACCGCTGAAAACGCGTTGTCGGTGGTTTAGTATACAGGGGGTGCTGCATAATTCATCGCCTTGGCGATTTATGCAGCAATCAAACAAAAAAAGCGATTTTTTGATTCCAGGGGCTTGCAGCAAAAAGGAATTCTCGTATAATGCGCACCCCGTACCGATGAAGAATTTCGTTAGTATGCAGAGCGGGAATAGCTCAGTTGGTAGAGCACGACCTTGCCAAGGTCGGGGTCGCGAGTTCGAGTCTCGTTTCCCGCTCCAATTTCATCTTCTGATATCAGCGTGATGAAACAGCAGTAAAAGCAGTACGCAGTAAAGAGTAAAAAGCAGTACGCAGTAAACGTCATACCCATGCGACGCGGGAATAGCTCAGTTGGTAGAGCACGACCTTGCCAAGGTCGGGGTCGCGAGTTCGAGTCTCGTTTCCCGCTCCAAATTTTTCTCCCTACTTTTTCTTTCCACCCTACCGGGTTGGTCTTCCTGTCCCTTATCCCTGTTTAGCCAAAATTTGTTTTAAACAGAGTTATCCACAATTTAAGCGCTTTTTTTGACCAGTTTATTTTTTATGCATATCAAATAAAATAAAAATAATTACTTGATATATCTGGTTAATTTTATTGTATGAAAACGTTATACCGATCACTTGATGTTTTTTTCCCACTTGATTGGCAAGCTGTTTTTGTTTTTATACACAAGCGGTGGATAAGTGAAACGGTGGATAACTTTCTGGTTCAGGCGTCCCGCGGCAGCCCTTTTTCCACTGCGCGCACCAGCCGTTTCTGTTGGGGCAGCTGGACATCAATCTTCATTGCTTCACGTTTCGTCAACTGCTGGTCAATCGCCCAGTGGATATGTTCATCCAGCATTGGGTCCTGGCCGAGCCGCTGTTGCAGCGCCAGCACAATCTCTGCCTGATAGGCTGCATTGCCCAGCGCTACCGAAACATTGCGCAGCCAGCGCAGGTGCCCAATCCTGCGAATCGCCGATCCTTCCGTCACCCGCAGGAATTTCTCCTCGTCCCAGGCAAACAGGGCCAGTAGCTCCGGCGCATGCAGGGCCGCCCGCGGGCTGAAATCTTCTTCGTCAGTTAACTGGGAAAAGCGGTTCCACGGGCAGATCAGCTGGCAATCATCACAACCATAAATGCGGTTACCCATCAGCGGCCGGAACTCTTCCGGGATTGCCCCTTCCAGTTCAATGGTCAGGTAGGAGATACAGCGCCGGGCATCCACCGTATAAGGCGCCACGATCGCGCCGGTGGGGCAGGTAGTCATGCAGGCGACACACTTTCCGCACTGCTCCTCTTGCGGGGAATCCACCGGCAACGGCAGATCGATCAGCAGCTCGCCCAGAAAGAACCAGGAACCGGCTTCGCGGTTAAGGATGAGTGAGTGCTTGCCTACCCAGCCAATCCCGGCTTTGGCCGCCAGCGGGCGCTCCATAATCGGGGCAGAGTCCACAAACGGCCGGAAGCCCACGTCGCCGCCGCCCTGTTCCGTACACCAGGCCTGGATCTGATCCCCCAACTTTTTCAGCCGCTGGCGCAGCAGCTTATGGTAATCACGCCCCAGGGCGTAACGGCTGACATAACCCAGCGACGGGTTTTTCAGGGTGCTGGCAAACGCCGCTTTGGCGGGCAGGTAGTTCATCCGCACGCTGATCACCCGCAGTGTGCCGGGCAGCAGCTCATGCGGCCGCGCGCGCAGCATCCCGTGGCGCGCCATCCAGGCCATCTCACCGTGATACTGTTTATCAAGCCACGCCTGCAATTTCGGCTCCTCCAGCGAGAGATCGGTGTCACAGATACCGACCTGCTGGAAGCCTAGCGATTGGCCCCATTGCTTGATATGTTGGGATAACTGATGGAGATCGAGAGGGAAAGTCATGGCAAACCAACGTGAGAAACAACACGCCACCAGTTTACCACACTCTGTGTTCAGCGCAGACTGGGTTCGCGCTGCGGAAAGCCGCGCAGCTGAACAGACCGGTACCACCCTGTATGGCCTGATGGAGCGCGCCGGGCAGGCGGCGTTTCAGCTGGCCTGCGAACATTATCCGCAGAGCCGCCATTGGCTGGTGCTGTGCGGGCACGGCAATAACGGCGGTGATGGTTATGTGGTAGCCAGGCTGGCACGCGCTGCGGGCTTGCAGGTAACGGTTATCGCCGTGCCGGGAGAGCGCCCGTTGCCGCCGGAGGCCGCACAGGCACGGGAGGCGTGGCTGGCGGCGGGCGGTGAAATCGCCGTGCCGGAGAGTCTCTGGGCCACAGAGAGCGATCTGATCATTGACGGCCTGCTCGGCACCGGCCTCACCTCCGCCCCGCGTGCGCCGTATGACGCGCTGATTGACGCCGTGAACCGCCATCATGCCCCGGTGCTGTCTCTGGACATTCCCTCCGGCTTGCTGGCTGAAACCGGCCAGGCACCCGGCAGCGTAGTGTGCGCCGCCCATACGCTGACCTTTATCGCCCTCAAACCCGGCCTGCTGACCGGGCAGGCGCGTGACTGGGTCGGGCAGCTTCACCATTCTGCGCTAGGCTTATCACAATGGCTGGAAAAACAACGGGTCACCGTCGAGCGGCTGGATGCCGGAAGCCGCACCCGCTGGCTCCAGCCGCGCCGCCCCTGTTCCCATAAAGGCGAGCATGGCCGCCTGCTGGTGATAGGGGGCGACCACGGTTTCGCCGGGGCGATCCGGATGGCGGCTGAATCCGCATTGCGCAGCGGTGCAGGGCTGGTGCGAGTACTTACTCACAAAGAGAACATCGCGCCGCTGCTGACCGCCCGGCCAGAGCTGATGGTGCAGGAACTGAACGATAAAACGCTGGCCGACGGCGACGCCTGGGCCGACGTGCTGGTGATTGGGCCGGGGCTGGGGCAATCCGCATGGAGTAAAAATGCGCTGGCGGCCTTAAGGAAAAGTGACAAACCTGCGTTATGGGATGCTGACGCGCTAAACCTGCTGGCAATCACCCCGGATAAGCGTCAGAATCGCGTCCTCACGCCGCATCCGGGCGAAGCGGCCCGCTTGTTGGGCTGCGGCGTCAAAGAGGTTGAAAGTGATCGCTTACTTTCAGCCCGGAAGCTGACAGAGTGCTATGGCGGCGTGGTGGTATTGAAAGGTGCGGGAACGGTAATCGCTGATGAGTCAGGCGGGTTGGCTATCGCCGATGTCGGGAATGCCGGCATGGCATCAGGTGGGATGGGTGACATTCTTTCCGGGATTATTGGTGGGCTGCTGGCCCAGAAATTGTCTCCGTTTGATGCCGCCTGTGCCGGATGTGTGGTGCATGGCCATGCGGCCGATCTGGTTGCCTGCCGCCAGGGCACCCGCGGGCTGCTGGCGACTGACTTGCTGCCGGTTATCGCGCAAAGTGTTAATCCAGAGTTGAAATAAACGACATAACTTAATGAAAGAACTTATTTTATCTCTGCCGGATGAGGCAGCCACCGTGGGGCTGGGGGCGCAATTGGCCCAGGCCTGCACGCGTTCCAGTGTGATCTATCTGTTTGGCGACCTGGGTGCCGGGAAAACCACCTTCAGCCGCGGCTTTCTTCAGGCGCTGGGGCATCAGGGCAACGTCAAAAGCCCGACCTATACGCTGGTCGAGCCTTACATGCTGTCGCCGCTGGCGGTGTACCACTTTGACCTCTACCGGCTGGCCGATCCGGAAGAACTTGAATTCATGGGTATCCGTGACTATTTCTCTCAGGATGCGGTGTGTCTGGTCGAGTGGCCGCAGCAGGGGGCCGGTGTCCTGCCGGAACCGGATATTGAACTCACACTGACGTATACCGAAAACGGACGGCAAGCCACGCTGCATGCGGTGTCTGAGTATGGCCGCGGGCTGGTGCAACATGTTGCTGATCAACAGGGATAACCAGCAATGATGCAGGGAATCAGCCGGATTATCCGGCGGACATTATCGCTCAACCCACCGGCCCGGATGCGGCGCTTTGCAGCCCTGATCCTGGCCGTGGCGGGCCTGGCCGGGCCGCTTCAGGCTTGGGCCGCCAACCTGAAAGACATCCAGGTCACCAATGGCGCGCAGCAATCCACGGTGACCCTGAGCTTTGACGGCAAGCCGGCTTACGCCTTTTTCCCGCTGCACAACCCTGAGCGGGTGGTGATTGACATCAACCAGAGCGGGGTGATCTCCGGGCTGCCGCTGGAATTCAGCGGGCAGAATCTGGTGAAGCGCATCCGTACCAGTACCCCAAAAGATGCCCAAAGCATCCGGCTGGTGGTGGAACTGACCGGAAAAACCCGCACACGGACGGCCACGCAACAGAACGGCCGCCTCTCAAGCGTGGTCTTTACGCTGAGCGGGCAGGGCAGCAGCACCGTCAGCCGCAGCGCACCCGCGGCGCCGGTACGCAGCAAGCCGCCGGCAAACAACCCTTTTGATAACAATAAGATCACGGCGGTGACCAGCGGCAGCACCTCGACCCGCACTGCCAGCCCCACTACGGCCTCTGAGCGCATTGTGGTGGCGATCGATGCCGGGCACGGCGGGCAGGACCCCGGCGCTATCGGCGCAAATGGGCTGAAAGAGAAAAATGTCACCATCGCCATTGCGCGTAAACTGCGCGAGAAGCTGAGCCGCGACCCGATGTTCAGGCCGGTGCTGACGCGTGACGGTGACTATTTTATCTCGGTGATGGGGCGTTCTGATGTCGCGCGTAAGCAGGGGGCCAGTATGCTGGTGTCTATCCATGCCGATGCTGCCCCCAACCGCAGCGCGTCAGGGGCGTCTGTCTGGGTGCTCTCCAACCGGCGCGCCAACAGTGAGATGGCAAACTGGCTGGAGCAGCACGAGAAGCAGTCTGAATTGCTGGGCGGTGCCGGTGACCTGCTGGCCAACAACGCGGATGATCCTTACCTCAGCCAGGCTGTGCTGGACCTGCAATTCGGCCACTCACAGCGTGTGGGCTACGATGTGGCGGTGAAAGTGCTGCGTGAGTTGCAACATGTCGGCTCGCTGCACAAACGCCGCCCGGAACATGCCAGCCTGGGCGTACTGCGCTCGCCGGATATTCCGTCACTGCTGGTGGAAACCGGCTTTATCAGTAACCGGACTGAGGAGCGGCTGCTGGGCAGCAGCGCGTATCAGGATAAGATAGCTCAGGCGATTTACAGCGGCCTGCGCACTTATTTCCTGGCGCATCCGTACCAGACCGGCCCAAAGGTTGAAAACCGGCCGCTGAGTGTGTCAGCGGCCGGCAGCGAAAGCGCATCGGAGCCGGTGGTGCACGGCACCAGCAGCAAAAAGGCCAAAGTGCATGTGGTGAAACGCGGGGAAACGCTCTCCGGTATTGCCCAGACTTACGGCCTCTCCGCCAACGCACTAAGCCAGTATAATCACCTGAAGAAGCCGGGCGTCTGGACAGGCCAGCGCCTGAAGATCCCGGCCGGTTCAGGCAGTGTGACCGCCGCCGCCCCTTCGCGCCCGGCGCGGCATAAAGTGGTGCGCGGTGATACGCTGTCCGCGATTGCCGCGCATTATGGCGTCAGTATGAGTGACATCAAGCGCGCCAATCGCCTGAAGTCCGGCGAGGTGCAGCTTGGCCAGACACTGATTATTCCCTGATCACCCGTTTTTCTGCGGCGTGATTCTTCTTATCAGGAGCGTGCATGGCGATTCAGGTGTTGCCTCCCCAGCTTGCCAACCAGATTGCTGCCGGTGAAGTGGTTGAGCGCCCGGCCTCGGTGGTGAAAGAACTGATTGAAAACAGCCTGGATGCCGGCGCCACGCGGATCGATATTGAGATTGATCGCGGCGGGGCCAGGCTTATCCGCATCCGTGACAACGGCAGCGGCATTCCCCAGAAAGAGCTGGCGCTGGCACTCGCCCGCCACGCCACCAGCAAAATCAGCTCGCTGGACGATCTCGAGGCGATCATGAGCCTGGGGTTCCGCGGCGAAGCCCTGGCCAGTATCAGTTCCGTCTCACGCCTGACGCTGACCTCACGCACTGCTGAGCAGAGCGAGGCGTGGCAGGCGTATGCAGAAGGGCGTGATATGGAGGTCACGGTAAAACCGGCGGCCCACCCGGTCGGTACCACGCTCGAGGTGCTGGATCTGTTCTACAACACTCCGGCGCGGCGCAAATTCATGCGCACCGAAAAAACCGAATTTGGTCACATTGATGAAGTGGTGCGGCGTATTGCGCTGGCCCGGTTTGATGTGGCGATTACCCTGAGCCATAACGGCAAAATCATGCGGCAGTACCGCGCCGCGAAAGATCCTTCCCAGCATGAACGCCGGTTGGGGGCCATTTGTGGCCCGCAGTTCCTGCAACATGCGCTGGCGGTCTCCTGGAGCCACGGCGATCTGTCGATCCGTGGGTGGGTGGCCGATCCGGCCGGATCACGCGCGTTGACGGAGATGCAGTATTGCTACGTGAATAACCGCATGATGAAAGACCGGCTGATCAACCATGCCATCCGGCAGGCGTATCAGGATCAGCTGAAAGATGATCAACTGCCGGCGTATGTGCTCTATCTTGATATCGATCCGCACCAGGTGGATGTAAATGTCCATCCGGCCAAGCATGAAGTGCGGTTCCATCAGGCGCGGCTGGTGCATGACTTTATCTATCAGGCGGTGGTCAGCGTATTGCAGGAAGCGGGTACCGCCGCTTTGCCGCTGCATGAAGATGCTGCGCAAGTGCCGGAGTTGCCGCGCTGGCAACCGGAAACCCGGCAGGCCGCCGGCACCAGCCAGTTCTCAGCACCGGCGGCACCGCGCAGTGAACCTCCGGCCGCGTCCACGCCGGCGCAGCGCGGCGGCCAGGCCAGAGAGCCTTCAGGCGGGCAGTATGGCGCCCGCCCGCCGTCAGACACCCCGGCCTATACCTGTCGCGAAGGGGAGCTGTACCGTAAGCTGCTGCAACCGGCCGCGGAAGAGGCTGCCAAAGAGGCACCGCCCGCTGCACCGGTTCCGCCTGTTCCGGCGAGGCCGCCCCGGGAAGAGGCCCTGCAAGGGCATAGCCAGAGCCTTGGCCGGGTACTGACGGTGTTTCCGCCCTGTTACGCGGTGCTGGAGCGCCCCGGCCAGCTGGCATTGCTGAACCTCCCGGTGGCAGAGCGCTGGCTGAAACAGGCACAACTGCTGCCGCCGCCGGAAGGGTTACGCCCGCAACCGTTGCTGATCCCCGTTAAGCTGACGCTCAGCAAACAGGAGGCCACGGCGGCCGGGCATTATCAGCCGGTGCTCCAGTCATTGGGCATGGAACTGGGCGTGGACCACGGGCGGGCCACCCTGCGCGCGGTGCCTTTACCGTTACGCCAACAAAATTTACAAAAGTTGATACCAGACCTGTTAGGCTATCTGGCCTCTGCGCCGGATCTGACGGCGGCGCAGGTCGCCACCTGGCTGGCTCGCCACCTCGGCAGTGACCATGAGGTCTGGAACACTTCGCAGGCGATCCAGTTACTGGCAGAGGTTGAACGCCTTTGCCCGCAGCTGGTGAAATCACCGCCGGCGGGCCTTTTGCAACCAGTACAACTCGCGGATGCCATCGCTTCTTTAACGCATGACTGACTTACACGATAAGACCGCCCCAGCGGCAATTTTCATTATGGGCCCCACCGCATCCGGCAAAACCGCCCTGGCTATGGCGCTGCGCCAGCAGCTGCCGGTTGAGCTTATCAGCGTGGACTCGGCGCTCATTTACCGCGGCATGGACATCGGCACCGCCAAGCCCACGGCACAGGAGCTGGCGCAGGCGCCGCACCGCCTGATCGATATTCGTGATCCGGCGCAATCTTACTCCGCCGCTGATTTCCGGGCCGACGCGTTAAACGAAATGGCAGAGATTACGCGCCGGGGCAATATCCCGCTGCTGGTGGGCGGAACTATGCTCTATTTCAAAGCGTTACTGGAAGGGCTTTCTCCCTTGCCGCAGGCGGATGCCGCCGTTCGCCAACGCATTGAAGCGCAGGCGCAGGAACAGGGCTGGGAAGCACTTCATGATCAATTACGTGAAATCGATCCCACTTCTGCCGACCGCATTCATCCGAATGATCCCCAGAGACTCTCCAGAGCACTGGAAGTTTTTTTTATTTCGGGTAAAACTTTAACAGAACTGACAAAAATTTCGGGTGAAACGCTGCCCTACCGCGTTCAACAGTTTGCGATTGCGCCGACCCGGCGCGAATTGCTGCACCAACGGATTGAACTGCGTTTCCAACAGATGCTGGATGCCGGGTTCGAAGATGAGGTGAGGGCACTGTTTGCCCGCGGCGATTTGCATACGGATTTGCCTGCCATTCGCTGTGTCGGTTACCGCCAGATGTGGTCTTATCTGGCCGGTGAAATTAGTTACGATGAGATGGTTTATCGTGGTATTTGTGCGACGCGCCAACTGGCTAAGCGGCAGATGACATGGCTGCGCGGCTGGGATTCTGTAGAGTGGCTTGATACGGAAAAACCGGAGGCAGCGCTGGATCGCGTGCTTCAGGTTGTTGGTGCATAGGCCGGATGTTTGTGTACAATTGATTGGTACTCAGCGCGCAAATTTTTATGTCGTTTATTTTAGGGCCGTCAGGCTCTTAGTTACAAACAACAAGCAAATAAGGAAAAGATAGAATGGCTAAGGGGCAATCTTTGCAAGATCCGTTCTTGAACGCTTTGCGTCGTGAACGTGTTCCGGTTTCGATTTATTTGGTGAATGGTATCAAACTGCAAGGCCAGATTGAGTCTTTTGACCAGTTTGTCATCCTGTTGAAAAACACGGTCAGCCAGATGGTGTACAAACACGCTATCTCTACCGTTGTACCGTCACGTCCGGTATCGCATCACAGCAATAACCCGGGCGGTGGCCAGAACAGTAATTATCATCATGGTAGCACTCCCACTGCGCAGCAACAGCCGCAGCCGGAAAGCGATGACGCTGAATAAAGCGTATTGCTTGTCAACCATGACGGGGGCCATAGGCAGCCAATCTCTGCTTATGACCTCCGCCTTAGCGGTTCCTATCCGTTTGAGAGGTTGCACGCTTGTTTGACCGTTATGAAGCCGGTGAGCAGGCCGTACTGGTTCATATCTATTTCTCGCAGGATAAAGATACTGAGAATCTCAGTGAATTTGAGGCACTTGTCTCTTCTGCGGGCGTTGAATCTTTGCAGGTCATCACGGGCACTCGCAAGGCCCCACATCCTAAATACTTTGTCGGTGAAGGCAAGGCCGAAGAAATTGCGGACGCCGTAAAAGCCACCGGCGCCTCTGTCGTCTTGTTTGATCACGCACTCTCTCCGGCTCAGGAGAGAAATCTGGAAGCGTTGTGCCAATGCCGCGTGATTGATCGTACCGGCCTGATTTTAGATATTTTTGCCCAGCGCGCCCGGACCCACGAGGGCAAGTTACAGGTTGAATTGGCGCAGTTACGCCATATTGCCACGCGGCTGGTGCGCGGCTGGACGCACCTTGAGCGCCAGAAAGGCGGGATTGGTCTGCGCGGGCCGGGTGAAACCCAGCTTGAGACTGACCGCCGTTTGCTGCGCGACCGTATCCGCCTGATTCTCAACCGCCTGGAACGGGTGGAGAAGCAGCGCGAGCAGGGGCGCCGTGCCCGTACCCGGGCTGATGTCCCTACCGTGTCACTGGTAGGCTATACCAATGCCGGTAAATCCACCCTGTTTAACCGGGTCACCTCGGCCGGTGTGTATGCCGCCGATCAGCTGTTTGCCACACTGGACCCCACGCTTCGCCGCATCAGCCTGGCTGACGTCGGCGACACGGTAATGGCGGACACCGTCGGGTTTATCCGGCATTTGCCGCATGACCTGGTGGCCGCGTTTAAAGCAACCTTGCAGGAGACGCGTCAGGCGACGCTGTTACTGCATGTGGTTGACGCCGCTGACATCCGTATGGATGAGAATATCGATGCGGTGAATACGGTGCTGGCCGAGATCGAAGCAGATGATATCCCGGTACTGCTAGTGATGAATAAAATCGATATGCTGGATGAGTTTACGCCGCGTATCGATCGCAACGATGAAAACTTACCGGTGCGGGTGTGGTTATCAGCCCAGACAGGCGAAGGGATCCCGTTGCTGCTTCAGGCGTTGACGGAGCGTCTTTCCGGTGAAATTACGCAAGTTGAATTGCGTCTCCCACCGCAGGCAGGCCGTCTGCGCAGCCGTTTTTACCAGCTTCAGGCGATTGAAAAAGAGTGGAATGAAGAGGATGGCAGTATGGGTCTGGTGGTGCGTATGCCCATCGTTGACTGGCGCCGCCTCTGTAAGCAAGAGCAGGAGCTCACCGGCTATGTCGTGTGAATCGGACCTGTAAGGCAAGCCTGAAGAACACCAATCATAGAAGAATGGAGCTAAAACATGGCGTGGAATCAGCCCGGTAATAACGGACAGGACCGCGACCCGTGGGGGAGCAGCAATAATAATAGCGGCAACTCTGGCGGTAATAATAATAAAGGCGGGCGCGAACAAGGGCCGCCGGATCTGGATGACATTTTCCGTAAGCTCAGCAAAAAACTGGGCAGTTTTGGCGGCAAAGGCAATGGTAACGGCGGCAGCAATAATGCGCGCGGCGTCAGCGGGCGGATTGTCGGTATCGCGGCGGTAGCCGTGGTCGTTATCTGGGCTGCCAGCGGGTTCTATACCATTAAAGAAGCGGAGCGCGGTGTCGTGACCCGTTTCGGCAAGTTCAGCCACCTGGTACAGCCCGGCCTGAACTGGAAACCGACCTTTATCGATCAGGTGCGTGCAGTGAACGTCGAATCTGTGCGTGAACTGGCCGCCTCCGGCGTGATGCTGACGGCGGATGAAAACGTGGTGCGCGTAGAGATGAACGTGCAGTACCGCGTGACGGATCCGGCTGCGTACCTGTTCAGCGTAGTGAGTGCCGATGACAGCCTGAGCCAGGCCACGGACAGCGCCCTGCGCGGTGTGATCGGTAAATACACCATGGACCGCATCCTGACGGAAGGCCGTACCGTGGTGCGTAACGATACCCAGCGCGTACTGGAAGAGACTATCCGTCCGTACAAGATGGGCATCACGCTGCTGGACGTGAACTTCCAGGCGGCACGTCCGCCGGAAGAGGTGAAAGCCGCCTTTGACGATGCGATTGCCGCACGTGAGAACGAACAGCAATACATCCGTGAAGCGGAAGCGTACGCCAACCAGGTGCAGCCGAAAGCCAACGGCCAGGCCCAGCGCGTACTGGAAAATGCCAAGGCGTATAAAGACCGTACCGTGCTTGAGGCACAGGGTGAAGTGGCGCGTTTTGCCCGCCTGTTGCCGGAATATAAAGCCGCGCCGGAGATTACCCGTGAGCGTCTCTATATCGAGACGATGGAAAAAGTGCTGAGCGAAACGCGTAAAGTGCTGGTCAGTGACAAAGGCAACAACCTGATGGTGCTGCCGCTGGAACAACTGATGCGCGGCGGTCAGGGTGCGTCCAACAGCAACAGCGAAGACTCGGACAGCCTGATTCGCCTGAACCCGGCTAACACCGGCCTCAGCCAGGGCGACAGTGGCCAGCGCCCGGTTGACAGCAATGTGATGGACCAGCGCCGCGCCAATGCGCAGCGTGACGATACCACTCGCGTAGGGAGAGAGTAACCAATGCGTAAGTCAGTCATATTTATCGTCGTCGTGGTGCTGGTGGCGCTGTACGCTTCACTGTTTGTGGTGCAGGAAGGTGAGCGCGGCATCGTGCTGCGTTTCGGCAAAGTCTTGCGGGATGATGAAAACAAGCCTCAGGTTTATACCCCAGGTTTGCATTTTAAAATTCCGTTCTTTGAATCAGTGAAAATGCTCGATGCCCGTATCCAGACCATGGATAACCAGGCCGACCGTTTCGTGACCAATGAGAAGAAAGACCTGATTGTCGATTCCTACCTCAAATGGCGCATCAGCGATTTCAGCCGTTACTATCTGGCGACCGGCGGCGGTGACGTCTCCCAGGCAGAAGTGCTGCTGAAGCGCAAATTCAGTGACCGTCTGCGTTCAGAGATTGGCCGCCTGGAAGTGAAAGACATCGTGACCGACTCGCGCGGCCAGCTGATGTCTGACGTGCGTGACCAGCTGAACAACGGCACGGCGGAAGACGGTGAAACCGCCGCGACCACCGAAGCCGATGACGCCATTGCCTCAGTGGCCAAACGGGTTGAGCGTGAAACCAGCGGCCAGGAGTTGCAAATCAATCCGAACAGTATGGCCGCATTGGGTATTCAGGTCATCGACGTGCGCGTTAAGCAGATTAACCTGCCGGCAGAAGTCTCGGATGCGATTTACCAGCGTATGCGTGCTGAACGCAGCGCGGTAGCCATGCGCCTGCGTTCGCAGGGGTATGAAGAGGCGGAGAAACTGCGTGCCACGGCGGATTACGAAGTGACCCGTACGCTGGCGGAAGCAGAGCGCCAGGCGCGGATCACCCGCGGTGAAGGCGATGCGGAAGCGGCTAAACTGTTCGCCAATGCGTTCAGCCAGGACCCGGACTTCTATGCCTTTATCCGTAGCTTACGTGCGTATGAAAACAGCTTTAAGAGCAACAAAGATGTGTTGGTCTTAAGCCCGGACAGCGACTTCTTCCGCTTTATGAAGTCACCGGAAAAAACCATCGCGCCGTAATCCGGCATACCTTTTCAGGCCCGTTAACGCGGGCCTTTTTTATGTGCAAGGGAAAATAATGAACACAACAATCTGGCTGGCCGTAGGGCTGGTCATGGTACTGGAAGGGTTGGGGCCGATGTTATGGCCGAAAACCTGGCGTAAAATGATCCTGGCCATGACGGCGTTACCGGATGCCTCACTGCGCCGTTTCGGTGGGGGCATTGTGGTGGCCGGTTGCGTGATTTACTACATGTTGCGTGTCCGGAACGGTGGGTAATACCATATTCAGGATCTCACCAAATTCGTGGGCGATCGGTGCCTGATTGGCGAAAATTTTTCAGGCAACCGTGTGCTAAAAATTACTGAAAGCACGTGAATGAGATGTTAGAATCCTTTTTTAAGCAACCTGGTGATTCTTAAGATGGGCAAGAACGTCGTCGTACTGGGCACCCAATGGGGTGACGAAGGCAAGGGTAAGGTCGTAGACCTGCTGACTGAACGGGCTAAATATGTTGTGCGCTACCAGGGTGGTCACAACGCCGGCCACACACTGGTTATCAACGGTGAAAAAACCGTCCTCCACTTAATTCCCTCTGGCATCCTGCGTGAAAACGTCACCAGCATCATCGGCAACGGTGTTGTACTGGCGCCTGACGCCCTGATGAAAGAGATGAAACAGCTGGAAGACCGCGGTATTCCGGTGCGTGAGCGCCTGCTGCTTTCTGAAGCCTGTCCCCTGATTCTGCCTTACCATGTCGCGCTGGATGTTGCGCGTGAAAAAGCCCGCGGTGCAAAAGCAATCGGCACCACCGGCCGTGGTATCGGCCCAGCTTACGAAGATAAAGTTGCCCGCCGTGGCCTGCGTGTTGGCGACCTGTTCAACAAAGAGAATTTCGCGGCTAAGCTGAAAGAGATTGTGGAGTACCACAACTTCCAGCTGGTGCATTACTACAAAGAAGACGCAGTGGATTACCAGAAAGTCCTGGATGATGTGATGGCAATTGCCGACATCCTGACCGGTATGGTGGTTGACGTTTCCGAGCTGCTGGACAACGCCCGCAAGCAGGGTGAACTGATCATGTTCGAAGGCGCGCAAGGCACGCTGCTGGACATCGACCACGGCACCTACCCGTATGTAACCTCTTCCAACACCACCGCCGGTGGCGTGGCGACCGGTTCCGGTATTGGCCCGCGCTATGTGGATTACGTGCTGGGTATCGTGAAGGCCTACTCCACCCGCGTGGGTGCCGGCCCGTTCCCGACCGAACTGTTCGACGAAACCGGTGAGTTCCTGTGCAAGCAGGGTAACGAGTTTGGTGCCACCACCGGCCGCCGCCGCCGTACCGGCTGGCTGGACGCCGTTGCCGTGCGCCGTGCAGTGCAGATTAACTCCCTGTCCGGCTTCTGCATGACCAAACTGGACGTGCTGGATGGCCTGAAAGAGGTTAAAATCTGCGTGGCGTACCGCCTGCCGGATGGCCGTGAAGTCACGACCACGCCGCTGGCCGCCGAAAACTGGGACGGCATTGAGCCGATCTATGAAACCCTGCCGGGCTGGAGCGACTCCACCTTTGGCGTGAAAGAGTTTGATAAACTGCCGCAGGCAGCCCGCGACTACATCAAGCGTGTGGAAGAACTGACAGACGTACCGGTTGATATTATCTCCACCGGCCCGGATCGCAGTGAAACCATGATCCTCCGCGATCCGTTTGATGCCTGATTGCCGCATCATTCAGTAAACTGAATGCCAAACCGGGCCATCGTGCCCGGTTTATTGTTTTTTCCTTCCATGTTGTGCACGCCGCATTCCATTCTGGGTCTAAATGATTAGCTGCATTCTTTGTGGCTGGTTTATCATCCAAAGAGTAATCTTACAGAAGTATATGTTAAGCGTTGTGAGATCAGACGCCTACAGGCAGGGTCAATAAGGCCCAGAGGTGTGTGTGCAGTTAACAAGTTTCACTGATTATGGTTTAAGAGCACTGATCTATATGGCATCGCTGCCGGAGGATCGGATGACGAACATCTCTCAGGTCACTGCGGTATATGGTGTCTCGCGTAACCATATGGTTAAAATAATAAATCAGTTAAGCCGTGCCGGGTTGGTCACCGCAGTACGCGGAAAAAAAGGCGGTATCCGCCTGGGCAGGCCTGCCGCACAAATTCGCATCGGCGATGTCGTGCGTGAACTGGAGCCTCTCACCTTAGTTAACTGCTCCGGCGAATTTTGCCACATCGGCCCCGCCTGCCGCCTGAAACATGTTCTCAATCAGGCTGTGCAGAATTTCCTGAACGAGCTGGACCAATACACACTGGCCGATATGGTCACTGAAAATGCGTCGCTCTATAAATTGTTGCTTGTTGAATAAGCACATTTCAGCACAACCCCGCTGATGACAACGGAGGAACCGCAATGTCACAAGATCCTTTTCTGGAACGGGAAGCAGAGAAATATGACTCCCCGATCCCAAGCCGGGAATTTATTCTCGAGCATCTGGCGAAGCGCGAAGCCCCGGCCAGCCGCGAGGAGCTGGCAAACGAGCTGGAGCTCTCCAGCGAAGAGCAGCTGGAAGCGCTGCGCCGCCGCCTGCGCGCCATGGAGCGCGACGGCCAGTTAGTCTTTACCCGCCGCCAGTGTTACGCCCTGCCGGAACGCCTTGACCTGCTGAAAGGCACCGTTATCGGCCACCGCGACGGCTTTGGTTTCCTGCGTCTGGAAGGCGGCAAAAAAGAGGATATCTACCTCTCCGCAGAACAGATGAAAATGTGCATCCACGGTGACGTGGTGCTGGCCCAGCCGAGCGGCACCGATCGCCGCGGCCGCCGCGAAGCACGCATCGTGCGTGTGCTGGTACCGAAAACCAGCCAGATTGTCGGCCGTTACTTTACCGATGCCGGTACCGGTTTCGTGGTGCCGGATGACAGCCGCCTGAGTTTCGACATCCTGATCCCGCCGGAAGAGGTGAGCGGGGCGCGCATGGGCTATATGGTGGTGGTCGAACTGACCCAGCGCCCGACGCGCCGCACCAAAGCGGTCGGTAAGATTGTTGAAGTCCTGGGTGACAAAATGGGTACCAACATGGCAGTGGATATCGCGCTGCGTACCCATGAGATCCCGCACGTCTGGCCGGCCGCCGTAGAGAAGCAGATTGCCTCGTTGAGCGAGCATGTGCCGGAAGAGGCAAAAAAAGGGCGTATCGATCTGCGCACTTTGCCGCTGGTCACCATTGACGGCGAAGACGCACGTGACTTCGATGACGCGGTCTACTGTGAGAAAAAACGCGGCGGCGGCTGGCGTTTGTGGGTCGCGATTGCGGATGTCAGCTATTACGTCCGCCCCGGCACCCCGCTGGATGATGAAGCGCGCACCCGCGGCACCTCGGTGTACTTCCCGTCGCAGGTGATCCCGATGCTGCCGGAGGTGCTCTCCAACGGCCTCTGCTCGCTGAACCCGCAGGTAGACCGCCTCTGTATGGTGTGCGAGATGACCATCTCCGCCACCGGGCGTCTCTCCTCTTACAAATTCTACGAAGCGGTGATGAGCTCCCACGCGCGCCTGACGTACAACAAAGTCTGGCAGATCATCGAGGGCAATGAAGAACTGCGCGAGCAGTACGCCCCGCTGGTGAAGAACCTGGAAGAGCTGCATGAGATGTACGAAGTGCTGGATGACGCCCGCGCCGATCGCGGCGGCATCGCCTTTGAAACGGAAGAGGCAAAGTTCATCTTTAACGCCGAACGCCGCATCGAGCGCGTCGAGCCGACGGTACGTAACGACGCCCATAAGCTGATCGAAGAGTGCATGATCATGGCGAACGTGGCCGCCGCGCGTTTCGTGGAGAAATTCAACGAACCGGCGCTGTTCCGCGATCATGACCGCCCAAGTGATGACCACATCTCGGCGCTGAAAAGCGTGCTGAATGAGCTGGGCCTGAAAATGGGCGGCGGCATGAAGCCGGTGCCGAAAGATTACGCCGATGTGATGGATGCGATTGCTGACCGTCCCGATCGCGAAATGCTGCAAACCATGCTGCTGCGCTCGATGAAACAGGCGATTTACGATCCGGAAAACCGCGGCCACTTTGGCCTGGCGCTGTCGGCTTATGCCCACTTTACCTCGCCAATCCGCCGTTACCCGGACCTGTCGCTGCACCGCGCGATCAAATATATCCTCGCCAAACAGCACGGTACGCTGAAAGAGCGCTGGACGCCGACCGGCGGCTGGCACAGCGATTACGAAGAGATGCTGCAACTGGGCGAGCACTGTTCGATGACCGAACGCCGCGCCGATGAGGCCACGCGTGACGTTGCCGACTGGCTGAAGTGTGATTTCATGCAGGATCATGTCGGCTCCGTGTTTGACGGCATCATCTCCAGCGTAACCGGCTTCGGCTTCTTTGTGCGCCTGGATGATCTCTTCATCGACGGGCTGGTGCATGTGTCGACGCTGGACAACGATTACTACCGTTACGACAACATCGGCCAGCGGCTGGTGGGTGAGTCCTCCGGGCAGGTTTACCGCCTGGGTGACGAGGTGGAAATCCGCGTTGAAGCGGTGCATATGGATGAGCGCAAAATCGACTTCGCGCTGGTCTCCAGTACCCGCCGCCCGCGTGGCGCAGGCAAAACCGCCCGCGATAAAGCCAAGCCGGGCACCCAGCGTGATGACGGCCGCGGCCGCCGCCCACGCCGTGACAACAAAAAGCGCACCAACTTCGAGCCGGACAGCGCCTTCCGTAAAGACGGCAGCGGCGCACCGGCTCAGGATGACAAAAAACCACGCCGTTCCCGCCGCCCTTCTGATAAAAACCAGAAAGGTGCCACAGGCAGCCGCTCACGCCGCGGGCCGAAGCGGGACAACAGCTGATACCCTGGCGGGTCCTGCGGCCGTGCACGATGGCCGCAGGTACCTGCCAACCCAATACCCCACGGGCCTGTAAGCCCGTTTGACCTTGTTAAAGAGCATCATGAGCGAAATTATTTACGGCATTCATGCCGTCCAGGCCCTGCTGGAGCGCGACCCGCAACGTTTTCTGGAAGTCTTTATCCTGAAAGGGCGTGACGACCGCCGCCTCCAGCCGCTGATTGCTGAACTGGAAGCCACCGGTATTGTGATCCAGGTGGCAAACCGGCAATGGCTGGATGAAAAAGTGGAAGGTGCGGTGCATCAGGGCATCGTGGCGCGTGTACGTGAAGGCCGCCAGTACCAGGAGAACGATCTCCCAGGGCTGCTGGAGAGCGTGGAAAACCCGCTGCTGCTGGTGCTGGATGGCGTGACCGATCCGCACAACCTCGGTGCCTGCCTGCGTACCGCGGATGCGGCGGGCGTCCATGCGGTGATTGTGCCGCGTGACCGTTCTGCCGCGCTGAACGCCACGGCGAAAAAAGTCGCCAGCGGGGCGGCAGAAACCGTGCCGTTGATCCGCGTGACCAACCTGGCGCGTACCCTGCGTTTACTGCAGGAGAGCAATGTCTGGATCGTCGGCACCGCCGGTGAGGCCGATCACAACGTTTACCAAAGCAAAATGACCGGCCCGATGGCGCTGGTGATGGGCGCGGAAGGTGAGGGGATGCGTCGCCTCACCCGTGAACACTGTGACGAACTGATCAGCATCCCGATGGCAGGTTCCGTCTCTTCCCTGAATGTCTCGGTGGCAACCGGCGTCTGCCTGTTTGAAATCGTGCGTCAGCGCAGCGCAAAAGCCTGACCCTGAACCGGGGCGTCCTGCCCCGGCTCTTTCCTCCCGTCTTTGTGATCGTCTCTGCGGCACCGCCCCGCAAAATAGCCATACTTACTTCTGTTTTGATCCGCCTTTCCGGCCTGATGCATCTGTCTGTGGTGATTCATCTGAGGAGTGTTATGAGCTGGCAAACCCATACCGTCTTTAATCAGCCCAAGCCACTGGGAAACAGTAACCTGTTCCTGTCTGATACGCCGCTGCGCGAGGCCGTGAGCCGGGCACAGGCCCACTGGGACGCAGACCTTCTGGCCTCTGTGGGCCAGCAACTCGGCAGTGCCGAATCCCTGGAGTTGGGCAGGCTGGCGAATGCCAACCCGCCGGAACTGCTGCGTTACGACGCCGCCGGCCAGCGGCTGGACGACGTGCGTTTTCATCCCGCCTGGCACCTGCTGATGCAGGGGCTGATTGCGAACCGGGTGCATAACCTGCCGTGGCAGGATGAGGCGCGCATCGGCAGCGTAGCCGCCCGTGCCGCGCGCTTTATTCTGCATGGACAGGTGGAATCGGGTACGCTCTGCCCGGTCACCATGACGTTTGGCGCCATACCGCTGCTGCAACGCGCACTGCCCGCGGCGTTCCGCGACTGGCTGCCGGGCCTGCTCTCTGATCGCTATGACACCCACAGCCAGCCGGGCAGCCAGAAACGCGGCCTGCTGATCGGCATGGGGATGACAGAGAAGCAGGGCGGTTCCGATGTGCTGAGCAATACCACCCGCGCCCGGCCGGACGGTGCACGCGGACCGGGGGAGTGTTACCGGCTGATAGGGCATAAATGGTTTTTCTCCGTGCCGCAAAGTGACGCGCATCTGGTGCTGGCGCAGGCGGAGGGCGGGTTATCCTGCTTCTTCCTGCCGCGCCTGCTGCCGGACGGCACGCGTAACGCCATCCGGCTGGAGCGGCTGAAAGAGAAACTCGGCAACCGTTCCAATGCCAGCAGTGAGGCCGAATTTCAGGACGCCGCCGGCTGGCTGGTGGGCGAGGAGGGCGACGGCATCCGCCAGATCCTGACGATGGGCGGACATACCCGTTTTGACTGCGCGCTCGGCAGCCATGCCCTGATGCGCCGGGCGTTATCGGTCGCGCTTTACCACGCGTTTCAGCGGCAGGCATTCGGGAAAGTGCTGGTGGAACAGCCGTTGATGCGGCAGGTACTGGCGCGGCTGGCCTTAAGGCTGGAGGGGCAGACCGCGCTGCTGTTCCGGCTGGCGCAAGCCTGGGAGCTGCGCGGGGATGCGCACCAGTTCGCGTTCTCCCGGCTGATGACCCCGGCGGCCAAGTATGCGGTATGCCACCACGGCAGCTCGTTTGTGGCTGAGGCGATGGAGGTGCTGGGCGGAATCGGGTATTGCGAGGAGAGCGAATTGCCGCGCCTCTATCGCGAAGCGCCGGTCAACAGCATCTGGGAAGGGTCGGGCAACGTCATGTGTCTGGATGTTCTGCGTACGCTGCATAAAATGCCCGGCGCGCTGGAGATGTTACACCAGGAAATGTATGAGGTGCGCGGCCAGAACCGGCTGTTTGACCGTAGCTGGCGGCAACTGAGCCAGCAGCTGCAAAAACCGGCGGAAGCGCAGGCAAGGCAGATTACCCGCCAGCTGTTCATGCTGTGCAGTGGGGCGGAATTACTGCGCCATGCTGCCCCGCCGCGGGCGGAAGCCTGGTGCCGCATGGCGTTTGACCACCGGGGTGACAGCACGTTGCCGGAGAGCCTCTGTACCGATCTGCTCAACCGGGCCACCGGCGCCTGATAAAAAAGGGCACCCGAAGGTGCCCCGGCAGGGACGCCGCTGCTCAGCGGTAGAGGGTGGCTGTGGCGTGCCAGTTGCTTTTGCTCTGGCTCTCCTGCACGGAATGAATCCGGTAGTAGGCTGCGCCTTTGGCGGTGGCTTGCCGGGCGACCAGCGTATCAACCTGTTGCGGGCTGCCCGGCACGCCTTGCAGGTACACTGACCCGATGGGCGTCAGTTGGGCAGCCTTCGCCGCGGAAACCGCTTCCGCGGCCTGGGCATTCTGGGCCAGCAGCCCCAGGGCTAAACAGCAGGGTATTAATATCGGCAACGCTTTCATGATTTATCTCCTCATCACCTGATGACACCGGCAGGCGGGTATGCCCGCTGGTGCGGATCAGCCGGTCAGCGATAGAGAATGGCCTGCGAGTACCAGGTGCCGGGAATAATCGTTTCATCATTCATCAGCACCAGGTAGTAACGGGCACCGCTGGCATCCGCTTTTTTCTGCAATGCCCTGGCGGCATCCATCGGGCTGCCGCGCTCTGTCACCGAAATGGTCCCCATTTTTTGCAGGGAACCCACCTGGGCGCGCGTCACTTCCTGCGCAGCCGCTGTCGCCGGTGGCGGTGGCTTAGGCGCATCATGAAAGGTACTGCAACCGCTCAGAGTACCCGCCAGTAAAATCCCTGTCAGTAAACGCGAAAACGTCATCTCTTTCCTCCTCACAGCATCTGTGTTTAGTGTAGCGCGGATCGCCGTGAGGGGTGAGCGTGCCGTTTTTTTAATCAAGCCGGAACATGCTGACCAGCTTCTTCAGGTGCTGCCCTTTCTGGTTCAGCGCGGCCGCGGTTTCTTCCGAGCTGCTGACCAGTATGGCGTTCTCTTGTGTCGCCTGCCCGATCTGCACAATGGCAATGTTCACCTGGCCAATGCCGGCAGACTGCTCATGCGAGGCCACGTCGATGTCACTGACGATCATCCGCACCTGCTGTACCCGGCTGAGGATGTCATTCATCGCCTCGTGGGTCTGCATCGAGATGCGGTTCCCCTGTTCGACCTTGTCCAGGGATTCAGCGATCAGCGTTTCGATCTCTTTCACCGATTTGGCGCTGCGTTGTGCCAGGGCGCGCACTTCTGCGGCCACCACGGCAAAGCCTTTGCCATGCTCACCGGCCCGTGCCGCTTCTACCGCCGCATTCAGCGCCAGAATGTTGGTCTGGAAAGCAATGGACTCGATGACGCTGGTGATGTCGGCAATACGCTGGGAGGCGGCTTTGATGTCGCTCATGGTCGAGACTGCGGAGGTCACCGCCTCGCCGCCGGACTGGGCAGCGCTTTCCGTCTGGCGCACCAGTTTCATCGCTTCTGAAACGTTGTCCGCATTCTGCTGCACGGTCGCGGTCAACTGCTCCATGCTGGCGGAGGTTTCTTCCAGGCTGCTGGCCTGGCGGGAGATCTGGCCGGTGATGTTTTCACTGTCTGCGGCCAGCGAGGCGGTGCTGTGGTTAATCTCCACCGCGGCCTCACGCACCTGCAATACAATCCGCGCCAGACCACGGCCGATGCCGTCCATCGCGGTCATCATCCGGCCCACTTCATCCTGCCGGGTGGTGCTCAGGCTGGCGCTCAGGTTGCCCTCTGCATACTGCTCCGCCACTTTCACCACCTCTTCCAGCGGGCGGCTCAGCCAGTTGCGGGTCACCAGCATAAACAGCACGGCAAACAGGCCCACCAGTACCACGCCAATCCCCAGGAACAGGTTCCTGCTGTGGGTGATGTGCGCCATGATTTCATCTTCATCCGCTGTGCCCGCCAGCACCCAGCCCCAGGCCGGCAGCGCTTTATAGACCATCACCTGCGTGCCGCTGCCTGCCTGCAGGCTGCTGTCCTGATACTCCAGCGTGCCGTGCGGCGTGCCCAGCACCTGATCACGCACCCCGGCATCCCAGCCCGGCGTCTGGCCCTCAGCCCGCGGGTGGAACAGGTACTGGCCCCGGCTGTTACCCTGGCCGGCATCCAGCACAAAGAAATAGCCGCTCTTACCAATCTTTTTGCTCAGGATGGTACGGCGCATCTCGGCAAACTGTGGGGTGATATCGACGCCCACAAAGGCGATGCCGATGATTTTTCCGGCCTGATCTTTGACCGGCTGGTACTGGGTGATGAATTTCTTGCCGAACAGGGTGGCCAGGCCCTTATAGACGTTACCGGCCATCACGGCGCGATAGGCCGCACTCTGGCGATCGAGTTTGGTCCCACTGGCACGTGAACCGTCCTCTTTTTTCAGCGAGGTGGTGATACGGATAAAGTCATCACCCTGGCGCATAAACAGGGTGGAGATCGCCCCGGTCCGGGCAAAGAAATCATCAGGAATGGCGGTATTGTCATTGAGGACGCTGTCACCCGCTTTCAGCACGGTCTGGTCACCGGTGGTTTGCAGGCTGAACGCCGGGGACATAAAGCTGGTAAACAGTTGGGTATAGCTGCTGACTTCTGCTTTCAGGCTCGAATCGTACATGGTTATCATGTCTTCAACGCCCTGAACCTGGCTGCTCATGTCTTCCAGCGTTAAGGCTCTCATCTGCTCACCCGCAGTGCGGGTCAGCGACAGGGTAAACAGCAGAAACAGGGCAGCCACGGTAAGCGAGGCCAGCACAGAAAGCTTGACGCCCAGGCCCCATTGTCGGAAAGAAAATCCCGTCATTTTTGTCATCTCTTGGGTTAGAAAAGGTGATGGCAATAACGGCAAAAACGGCAGAAAATTTAGGCATAAAGTGTAATAAGGTGTTTTCTTTGACTTAGATCATGGAAATCTTATTTAAGGTGTGAATTCAAGCCTACAGACACCGTATTTAACAGGAGAGAGGCGGCATGATTGAAATGTTTCAGGAAGAGATAAACGGCATTCAGGTCATCCATGCGGCACCGGCCGGGAAACAGGAGCACGCCTTGCCGACGATATTCTTCTATCACGGCTTTACCTCATCCAAAGAGGTATACGCCTACTTTGGTTATGCGCTGGCCCAGGCGGGGTTCCGGGTGATCATGCCGGACGCCTTGATGCATGGCGCCCGGGATAACGGCAATGCCGGGGAGCGGCTGTCGCACTTCTGGGAGATTTTACGCAGCAATATTGATGAGCTGCCGGGCCTGCGTGCGGCATACCGGCAGCGCGGCCTGTTGATTGAGGGAAAGGTCGCGGTGTGTGGGGCATCAATGGGCGGCATGACCACGCTGGGCGCGCTGGGGCGTTACCCGTGGATTGATGCGGCCGCCAGTTTTATGGGCTCGGCGTACTTTCATTCGCTGTCGCGCCGGTTATTCGTGCCGCAGCAGGCGGGCCGCCCGCTGGAAGGGGAGGCACTGGCACAGCGGCTCGCCTTCCTGGAGGCGTATGACGTGAGCGCCGCGCTGGACAGGCTCGGCAACCGGCCGCTGCTGCTCTGGCATGGCGAAGCGGACGATCTGGTCCCGGCGGAGGAAAGCGCCCGCCTTGCGCAGGCATTGCAGCAGGCGGGGCAGGCGCAACACCTGACGTATCTCACCGAACCGCAGATTGGGCACAAGATAACCCCTGCGGCCCTGCAAGCCTGCACCACCTTTTTCACCCGGCATCTGGGCTGAACGGCACCCATGAAAAAGCCCCCATGACGGGGGCTGGTAAGCAGGCGTTAACGCACATATTATTTTTTTGGTATTCCCTGGTACTGCATTTTTTTACTGCCAGCATAGGTGTGTGACGTTCAGGCACCGCTGGGCGAGGAAACACATCGCTTCGTTTATGTCCTGATACTGTTTCTCTGAGGCTATTGTAATCAACCTGCTTTGCTAATAAATAAGCTTTTATTGAACGATATGTTCAATAAAATTGATCAAAATTGCAGCTTTTGCCGCTTTTTTTTGGCGCTCAACTCTGTTAATGCGGTTTACCATGCAATTTTTCTGATGTGTCAGCCCTGCCCGTAAAATGTGCATTCCCTGTGATTCATACCTTGTGTTTCCCTGCCTGCCCCCCTATAATTGCGCGTCATTTTTCAGCCGCACACAAACACGTTCCTTGCCTCCATGGGCCGCGGTTGACCCGGACAGGAGGCTGAATAATCCGTAAGGAGCAATTCGATGCGTCATTACGAAATCGTTTTTATGGTCCATCCTGACCAAAGCGAACAGGTTCCAGGCATGATCGAGCGTTACACCGGTGCTATCACCGCTGCTGAAGGCACGATCCACCGTCTGGAAGACTGGGGCCGCCGTCAACTGGCTTACCCGATCAACAAACTGCACAAAGCCCACTACGTTCTGATGAACGTTGAAGCTTCGCAGGAAGTGATCGATGAGCTGGAAACTAACTTCCGCTTCAACGACGCCGTTATCCGTAGCATGGTAATGCGTACTAAGCACGCGGTTACCGAAGCATCCCCGATGGTTAAAGCGAAAGACGAGCGTCGTGATCGCCGTGAAGATTTCGCCAACGAAACCTCTGATGATGCTGATGCTGGGGATTCTGAAGAGTAATTGCGGTGATGGCCAATCGCCTGGTGTTAACCGGCACAGTGTGCAAGACACCTACGCGAAAAGTCAGTCCGTCCGGAATACCGCACTGCCAGTTTGTGCTTGAGCACCGCTCGCAGCAGCAGGAAGCCGGATTCAGCAGGGTGGCATGGTGCAGAATGCCCGTGGTCGCCAGCGGACACCCACTACAAGCATTAACTCACAGATTAACGGTCGGCAGTCAGATTACCGTGTCAGGTTTCATCAGCAGCCTTCAGGGGCGCAATGGGCTGAACAAAATGGTGCTGCATGCCGAGCAGATTGAATTGATAGATTCTGGAGACTAGCCAAATGGCACGTTATTTCCGTCGTCGCAAGTTCTGCCGTTTCACCGCGGAAGGCGTTGTAGAGATCGATTATAAAGACATCGCTACGCTGAAAAACTACATCACCGAGAGCGGCAAGATCGTTCCGAGCCGTATCACCGGTACCCGTGCAAAATACCAGCGTCAGCTGGCCCGTGCTATCAAGCGCGCACGCTACCTGTCTTTGTTGCCGTACACTGATCGTCATCAGTAATCGGCCACTGTCCATTAACGACTTTGAGAGGATAAGGTAATGCAAGTTATTCTGCTTGATAAAGTAGCAAATCTCGGCAGCCTGGGTGACCAGGTTAACGTGAAAGCGGGCTACGCTCGTAACTTCCTGGTACCGCAGGGCAAAGCTGTCCCGGCTACCAAGAAAAACGTTGAGTTCTTCGAAGCACGCCGTGCAGAGCTGGAAGCCAAACTGGCTGACGTTCTGTCTGCTGCTGAAGCGCGCGCTGCTAAAATCAACGAGCTGGGCTCTGTTACCATCGCGTCTAAATCTGGCGACGAAGGCAAACTGTTCGGTTCCATCGGTACCCGTGACATCGCTGATGCGGTCACTGCTGCTGGTGTTGAAGTAGCTAAGAGCGAAGTTCGCCTGCCGAACGGCGTCCTGCGTACTGTGGGTGAGCACGAAGTGCACTTCCAGGTACACAGCGATGTGTTCGCTCAGCTGAACATCGTTGTAGTAGCAGAGTAAGTTTTACTCCGCTGCTTGTGAAACGCCGGCCTTGTGCCGGCGTTTTGCTTTTTAGCGAAAGGGAAAAAGAAGAAGGGAGTAATGAACGGGCGCGTTACCCCACGCGGCGGTAGCTGCCATCCGGCTGCCGGACAAACCGCACCATGCTCGTGCTGGTTTCAATCTCCAGCGCCGTCACCACACCCTGCGCATTACGCTGTATCCTGACCTGCTGGCCGGCTTGCAGGTTACTCAGCGGCTTGTCATCGCCCTCTGCCTGCGCCATGGCAAACACATCATTCACCATCAAATCATTGTCGCGGAAGAGCTGGGCCAGCGTCTGGCCGGGTTGGATCTGGTAAGTTTGCCAGCCCCGGACATTCTCTGCCGTGGCAGGGCGCCCGGTGTTGTCCTGCAAATTCGCCTGTAACGGAATGTCCCGCGTGTTCTGGCTATCAGCCTGCTCAACCGGGTAGCGCGGCGAGGTGTTGGGCCAGAGGATGGCCAGCAGTATCACCAGTGCCGCCAGCAAAATACCGCGGCGGTGCGGCAGCGGCAGCGGGTCCATCCAGTGCAGGCGGGCCGGGGATTGCCAGGCCGTGGTTAACCAGGACGACGATAACCGGGAGGGTAACCAGGAGGCGCTGCGCCTGGTACGTGCGGCAGGCGGGGGCGGCTGATCGTCGGGCGCAGTATCCTGCCCGGCGCGCTGCGGCCATTTAGATTTCAGCGTGGTCCACAGGTGTCGCAGGGATACATTGACCTGGGGGGTTTTCCTTCTCCTGGGCGCGATTCTGCCCATGACAACCTCTCTTACAACGCGGTTTGCCGCAACGGGCAAACAAAAGTACCGGCGTAATGATTGGGAGGCGGCGTTATGCAGCCCAATATTACCTGTTGAGTATAGTCTGATAACTGCTTGAGGCAGAAAGAGACAGCAGGGAACTAAGCGGATTGGTAAATCAGGTATTTCCCGGAGCGGTATTGTTTCTGTTTCAGTAACAAATGTCATCCTCCCTGACGCAAGATTTTACCGCAAACTGTTGCGCTGTTATGCTTTGCCTTCGACTTTTTATCGATTTGAGGAAAATGCATGACAACCCCTTCTTATGACAGCGTGGAAGCGCAGGCAAGTTACGGCATCGGTTTACAGGTTGGCCAGCAATTGCAGGAGTCCGGCCTGGAAGGATTGCTGCCGGAAGCTCTGGCCGCAGGTTTGCGCGATGCGCTCGAAGGGAACGCCCCGGCGGTTCCGGTTGACGTTCTGCACCGCGCCCTGCGCACCGTGCATGAGCGTGCAGACGCCGTGCGCCGCGAGCAGCAGCAGGCGATGGCCGTTGAGGGACAGGCGTTCCTCGAAAAAAATGCGGAACGTGATGACGTGACCCGCACCGAGTCCGGCCTGCAATTCTCCGTCATGCAGCAAGGCGACGGCCCGATCCCAGGCCGTCAGGACCATGTCCGTGTGCATTACACCGGCCGCCTGATCAATGGCGATGTGTTCGACAGCTCCGTAGAACGCGGCCAGCCGGCAGAATTCCCAGTCAGCGGCGTGATCCCAGGCTGGATCGAAGCGCTGACCCTGATGCCGGTCGGCTCCAAATGGCAGCTCTACATCCCGCACAACCTGGCCTATGGCGAGCGTGGTGCCGGTGCGTCGATCCCGCCGTACAGCGCGTTGATCTTTGACGTTGAGCTGCTGGAAATTCTGTAATTTTTTTCCCCGTTTCATGTGTGCGTTATAGATAAACAGAAAGGCAGAGCCGGTTTTCCGGCCCTGCCTTTTTTATTGCCCTGCTTTTATTGCCTGATGTCGCCTGAAACCTTGCCGCCGGTAATTCAGCGCGGGCGGAGATCGAGGCTGTACAGCGCAAAGCCGATCTCATCCTGGCCTTTCAACACCATCGGGTAACGCGCTTTTTGTTGGATAAACGCGGCCGCTTTGGCGTTGGGGGAAGTTTCAAAGCGGATATCCAGCGGCTGGGTGCCCGCAATCGGTGCCAGTTGCCAGTTATTGTCAGCCTGAGGTTTTACCTCGCCATGCTCACGGGTTTCCGCACTGATATAGGCCGACAGCACTGCGCGGTTCTCATCGGGTGAGGCAAAGGCGATATGCGCGTCACCGGTGCCGGCAAATTTACCGCCGTACGCGCGGTAATTATTGGTCGCCACCAGGAAGGTCGCTTTCGGGTCGACCGGTTTTCCCTGGTAGGTCAGGTCGCGGATGCGGCTGGCGTTGCGGTTGACCAGCGTGCATTCGCCGTCATAACGCGCCGGTTGGGTAACATCGATCTGGTAGTTCACGCCATCAATCACATCAAAATTATAAGTGCGGAAACCGTCCCAGTTGATAAGCGGCTGCGGCTGGCTGTTGTGCGGATCGATCTGGTTAAATTGCCCGGCTGAGCACTCCAGCCACTCCTTGACATCCTGGCCGGTGACTTTCAGCACCACCAGCGTATTGGGGTAGAGATAGAGATC
This sequence comes from Nissabacter archeti, assembly GCF_018257325.1. Classification (NCBI taxonomy): domain Bacteria; kingdom Pseudomonadati; phylum Pseudomonadota; class Gammaproteobacteria; order Enterobacterales; family Yersiniaceae; genus Nissabacter; species Nissabacter archeti. The sequence continues at coordinate 212,083 of NZ_JAERKB010000006.1, read as the reverse complement.
GGCGGCGTTGCGGAAGGTCAGTTCCCCTTTTTCTACCTCGACATAACTTGCCGGATCGTTTTTCCGGCCACCCACTTTGAACGGCGCCGCTGCCGAGAGCACCGGCAGGTCCGCCAGGTTCGGATCACCCTGGATATAATGGCGGGTATAGGCCGCCTGGGCATTATTCACAATCTGCACGGTTGGGTCGTCCTGCACCAGCGCCAGATAGCTGTACATGCTGTCACTGGCTTTGCCCACCGGTTTACTGACAAACGCCCGCGTGCCTTTGTGGGCGTCACTCAGCACCCCGACCAGGTTGGCATCTTCGGCGGCGAGGGATTTTTTCGCCGCTTTATCAAAGATTGGCCGTGCTTCGGCCCGCGCCTGCGCGACTTGCCATGTCCCCTGATCGTTCGTGAGTTGCAGGTCGACAATACCGAGGTGATCGCCCCACTGGCCGGGCATCACCGCCGGGATACCGTTCAGCGTCCCCTGTTTGATATCCGCGCCTTTGATCGCCGCGAAATCGTCGCTGGGGAACACGGCGTGCGCATGGCCAAACATGATCGCGTCGATACCCGGCACCTGGCTGAGGTAGTAGACCGAATTTTCCGCCAGCGCCTTATACGGCTCGCTGGATAGCCCGGAGTGCGGGATCGCGACCACGATATCCGCCCCGGCTTTACGCATCTCCGGCACCCACTTTTTCGCGGTTTCAGTGATGTCATCCACCGTAACTTTACCCTGCAGGTTGGCTTTATCCCAGACCATTACCTGCGGCGGCACAAAGCCGATGTAGCCGATATTCAATGTGTGGGTGTTGCCGTCCCGGTCTTTGACCTCTTTTTTCTCAATCAGGTAAGGGGAGAGCAGCGGTTTGCCGGTCGCCACATCAATAAGGTTGGCGTTCACATAGGGGAATTTGGCCCCGGCCAGGGCGCGCTTGAGGTAGTCCAGCCCGTAGTTGAATTCATGGTTGCCGATATTCCCCACCGAATAACCCAGCGTGTTCATCGCCAGATAGACCGGGTGAACCTCACCGGCTTTCAGCCCGTTGGCCGCCATATAATCCCCAAGGGGGCTGCCCTGGATCAGGTCACCGTTATCCACCAGCACGCTGTTGGTGGCCTGTTGGCGTGCCTGCGCAATTAGGGTCGCGGTGCGCACCAGGCCAAACTTGTCGGTCGGCGTATCCTTGTAGTAGTCGAAATCCATCATGTTGCTGTGCAGATCGCTGGTTTCCATGATGCGCAGATCCACCGTGGCGGCGTGCGTACTGACTGCGGCAGCCAGCAGCGTCAGGGCAAAATAACCTTTCCTCATGATCGTTCTCCTTGGGTATTTATCAGGCAAAGCTCGCAGAATAACGTGTAAATATGACCAGATGACGCAAATAACTGTGAAGTATGGCGAATTTAAGCCCTTAAAACTGCGCAGGAAATCACGTCTGGCGGGCCTGTTCCAGGCAGGGGGCGTTATCCATCAGGCACGGCTATAGATCTTCAGGGGAAAAATAACTAGTCTGCTTAATAAGGTTCAAAATTGCAGAGGTAGAGGATGCTGGAAAAAATTTGTCAGCTGGCCCGGGAAGCGGGCGCGGCGATCATGGAGGTCTATGACGGCCACAAGCCCCTTGATGTTGAAACCAAGACAGATGACTCGCCGGTAACGGCAGCCGATCTGGCCGCGCATCAGGTGATTAAGCGCGGGCTGACGGCGCTGTCGCCCGATATCCCGCTGCTGTCAGAAGAGGATCCCCCGGCCTGGGATGTGCGCCGGCACTGGGACCGCTACTGGCTGGTTGACCCGCTGGACGGCACCAAAGAGTTCATCAAGCGCAACGGTGACTTCACCGTGAACATTGCGCTGATTGAACATGGCATTCCGGTGCTGGGCGTGGTGTATGTGCCGGTTACCGGCGTGATGTACGCTGCGGCAGACGGCAAAGCCTGGAAAGAAGAGGGCGGCCGCCGGGAGCAGATCGCGGTGCGGGATGCGCGCCCGCCGTTGGTGGTGGTCAGCCGTTCGCACGGCAGCCAGGAGTTGCAGGACTATCTGGCGCAACTGGGCGAGCACCAGACCGTGGCTGTCGGGTCATCGCTGAAGTTCTGCCTGGTGGCCGAAGGGAAAGCGCAGCTTTACCCGCGCTTCGGGCCGACGTCCATCTGGGACACCGCGGCCGGCCACGCCGTGGCGCTGGCCGCCGGGGCGCAGGTGCATGACTGGCAGGGCCAGACATTGAGCTATACCCCGCGCGAATCCTTTATTAACCCCGGCTTCCGCGTTTCACTCTATTAAGCCGCCGGGATAAGCTGGTGCAGCAGGGCGATTACCTGCTGCACCTCCGCCGCCGTTAACGCCCCCTCTTTGGCGAACCGCACCTTGCCGGCGGTGTCCAGCACCACGATGGCTGAGCTGGCCTCTTTCAATGCCCACGCTTTTCGCACCACGCCCTGGTCATCCACCACAAACTGTGACCACGGGAAACTCTCTTTGCTCTCTTTAATGCTGCTGCGCACAAAAGCACCGGTGCCGATGATCGCGTCATCTGAATTGACGATTGTCGTCGTTTGGTAATATTTGGCGGGTAGATTGGCTGCCTTGATGGCCTCGACCAGTGGCGCGTTCATCTCTTTAGCCGCAGTACGGCCTGCTATGTGCTGGATAACACGGACTTTCCCGGCCAATGCGGCACTTTGCCAGCGCTGGTAACTGAAGGTGCCGTGGTTAAGCAGCAGTTCACCTTTGTCACTGACATAGACCGGGGGAACAGGTTGCATAATTGTAAAATTGTGGGCGGAGGCGATAAATGATGAAGCCATTAACACTATAGTCAGCAGACTATGCTTGAACATGCTTTCTCCTTGGCGATGCGATCGGTTTAAGAGCGCTCTGATAGTAGAAAGCCGCATCATAAGCTGTAATCAGTGGTCTGTCCTGTTGGTAAGCGTGATGAGGATCGCTTTCCGGCAAGGTATCCGGCGCCAGACCGGTACAACGTATTCAGAGCAGTTTGATTACATGCAATTTACTGTCAGATTCTGTAAAAGTAACAAAACAGAGTGGCAATTTCAGAACTAACGACTATTTTTAAAGTCCATTACGTTGTGTTCGTTTCGAAGAGCTGCCCCTAGTCTGGTTATTTATCTGGCAGGAACACAACGGATCCCAGCAAGGAGAGAGTAAGAAATGAGAATCTTTCAGCGTTATAATCCGCTAAAAGTGGCTAAATATGTAAAAACGCTGTTTCGTGGTCGAATCTACATCAAAGATGTTGGTGCATTTGAATTTGATAACGGCAAAATTTTATTGCCGAAAGTACGCGATAAGCGTCACTTCAGTGTGATGTCTGAAGTTAACCGCCAGGTAATGAGCCTACAGGCAGAGATGTAATGACGGGCGCGTCAACGCGTTGGTCAGGTAACACCCCCGTACCTTAGAGCATACCCGGATAAAAGATAATGGCCCCGATTGGGGCCATTATTGTCTGTGCTGAGCGAAGGGGCAGAGGGAAACCGTTACAGGCTTTTCTCGCGCGCCAGTTCTTCCGGCGTTTTCGGCAGCAGCGGCGTCAGTGGCTTGTCACTGATGCGGGTAACCAGCAACTGGTCAATCTTATAACTGTCGATGTCCACCACCTCGAATTTGTACCCGGAGAATTTCACAAAGTCGGTACGTTTCGGGATCTTGCGCAGCATGAACATCATAAAGCCGCCGATGGTTTCATAGTTGCCGGACTGCGGGAACTCGTCGATGTGCAGCACGCGCATGACGTCATCGATCGGCGTGCCGCCTTCGATCAGCCAGGAATTTTCATCACGCGCCACAATCTGTTCTTCCATGCCCTGGCCGACCAGGTCACCCATCAGTGTGGTCATCACGTCATTCAGGGTAATAATCCCGACCACCAGCGCATATTCGTTCAGGATCACCGCGAAATCTTCACCGGCAGTTTTGAAACTCTCCAGCGCTTCGGAGAGCGTCAGGGTGTCCGGCACAATCAGCGCCGAGCGAATCTGAACGCCGCTGCTCAGCATCAGGCTCTGGTTACCCAGCACCCGGTTCAGCAGATCTTTGGAGTCCACATACCCCACCACCTGATCGATATGGCCATCGCACACCAGAAACTTCGAGTGCGGATGCGTCGCGATCTTCTGCTTGATGCTCTCTTCACTCTCCCGCAGGTCGAAAAAGATCACGCTTTCCCGCGAGGTCATGGAGGAGGGCACCGTGCGCGATTCCAGCTCGAACACGTTTTCAATCAGCTCATGTTCCTGCTTACGCAGCACCCCGGCCAGTGCGCCGGCTTCCACCACGGCGTAGATGTCATCAGAGGTGATGTCATCGTTACGTACCATCGGCAGTTTAAACAGACGGAAAATACAGTTCGCCAGCCCGTTAAACAGCCAGACCAGCGGGCGGAATACCGCCAGGCAGAAACGCATCGGGTTGATGATCCGGACGGCAACCGTCTCTGGTGCAATCATACCGATGCGCTTCGGGGTTAAATCCGCAAACAGGATGAATAAGCTGGTAACCAGCACAAAGGAACAGATAAAGCTGATTTGCTCAGCCAGCTCAGGCGACATAAAACGAATAAAGAAGGTTTCAAATACCGGCGAGAAGGCCGCGTCACCGACAATACCCCCGAGGATGGCCACCGCGTTCAGGCCAATCTGCACCACGGTAAAGAACATGCCGGGTGTTTCCTGGAGTTTCAGCACGCGAAGGGCATTAATACTGCCGTCATCCGCCAGAAGTTTAAGTTTGATTTTTCGTGAGGCAGCCAGGGAGATCTCCGACAGGGAGAAAAAGGCGCTCACGGCGATCAATAAAAGAATGAGTAATATACTGTTTAGCATAGTTTATCCGCTTAGTTCCGGTTCCCGACCGGCGCGTTTGAGGCAGGGGGTAACACTGAGTGAAAAATTCTAAAATAACAGACAGAAATGCTGCAAACAGCCTACATTTGCAGCACGCATAGTATAGCAGCAGCGCTGAGAAGGCCGCCAGCGGAGAAAAAAGGGCACCGGGCGGCCGTTCAGGCATTACTGCGGCAGCAGGCAAACCCCGATGCCGCCGAGGCCGCAATAGCCTTCCGGGTTTTTATGCAGATATTGCTGGTGCTCATCCTCAGCATAATAGAAGGGCAGCGCCGCGGTAATCTCCGTGGTAATCGGCCGGGTGTCGCCGGCGGCCAGCATCGCCCGGCGGAACGCGGCGAGGCTCTGCTCCGCTGCGGCCTGCTGCGCCGCCGTCAGCGGGTAAAGCGCCGAACGGTACTGGGTGCCGATGTCGCCGCCCTGGCGCATACCCTGAGCCGGGTCATGGTTTTCCCAGAACAGCTGTAACAGGGTGGCATAGCTGATGACGGCCGGGTCAAACACCACCCGTACCACTTCCGCATGGCCGGTCTGCCCGGTGCAGACTTCCGTATACGTCGGGTTTGGCGTGTAGCCGCCGCTGTAACCGGCCGCGGTGCTGTGCACGCCCGGCTGTTGCCAGAACAGGCGTTCTACGCCCCAGAAGCAGCCCATCGCAAAAATCGCTTCCTCCATGCCGTCAGGAACATGGGTCATGGAGTGGCCGGTGACCGCATGAAGGGGGGCGACCGGCATTGGCGTGGTCCGCCCCGGTAACGCGTTTTCCTGAGTAACAGGTTGAGTTTTGTCGAAATTCTGCACCACGCTGGGCTCCATTCAATAGCAGGGTAAGGATCGTTAGTTGTATCTGATTGCGTCTTTGCACACAATACATCGTCTGTTATCGATTAATTTTCTTACGATAATCAAAATTTCAGGGTTAAACGGCTACCGGCCGAAGGGATTTCGCCCATACTGATGCTGTTTTTTATGCCAGCGTGTTGCGTTACAGGACAGTAAAACATTCCCAGGAGTACGTGTGCGACAAAACCGGGTGCTTAGTATTTTATGTGTACTGCTGGCTTCCCCCCTGGCACATGCCGCAACGTTGCGGTTGCAGGTGGAGGGTTTGAGCGGGGATTTAGAGAAAAATGTGCGGGTGCGGCTTTCCGCCATCGGCAGTGATGAAGTCACGGCTGACGGGCGTTTCCGGGCCAGTGTGGATAAGGCAGTCCGCCAGGGGTTACGGCCGTTCGGCTATTACGACCCCACCATCGATTTTGAGTACCGGGCCACGCCGCCGCCCGGCCGTCCGGTGCTGATTGCGCGCGTCACGCCGGGTGAGCCGGTCAGGATTGCCGGCACCTCTGTCGTGATTGAAGGGCAGGGCAAAGACGATGAGGACTACCAGACGCTGAAGAAAAATAATATCCCGGTGAAAGGGACTCAGCTCAACCACGGCACCTATGAAAGTTTCAAAAGTTCGATTACCAATGTGGCGGTGCGCAAAGGCTATTTCGATGCCACCATGCGCAAAAGCCAGCTCGGCATCATCCAGGATCAGCATCAGGCGTTCTGGGACATCGACTTCGATACCGGGCAGCGTTACCGCTTCGGCCGCGTCACCTTTGAGGGTGCGCAAATCCGTGATGATTATCTGCAAAACCTTGTTCCCTTCCATGAGGGTGACTACTACAGCGCCAGCGATCTGGCTGAGCTGAACCGTCGCCTCTCTGCCACCAACTGGTTCAATTCCGTGGTGGTCGCGCCTGAATTCAAGAATGCCAAAGAGCACAAAGTCTTGCCGTTAAACGCGGTCGTCACGCCGCGTACCCGTAACACGCTGGAAACCGGGGTGGGCTACTCCACCGACGTCGGGCCGCGCATCAAAGCCAACTGGAAAAAACCCTGGCTTAACTCACGCGGCCACAGCCTGGAAAGCACCATGAACCTCTCCGGGCCGGAGCAGGAGCTGGAGCTCAGCTATAAAATCCCGCTGCTGAAAAACCCGATCGAACAATATTACGTGGTACAGGGCGGCTTCAAACGCGAAGACCTCAACGACACCGAGTCCGATGGGGCCACCGCCAACGTGGCGCGCTACTGGGATGCCTCCAGCGGCTGGAAAAAAGCCATCAACCTGCGCTGGAGCATGGACCACTTTACGCAGGGCAGCGTCACCAACACCACGATGCTGATCTACCCCGGTGTCAGCGTCAGCCGGACGCGCCAGCGCGGCGGGCTGATGCCGGACTGGGGCGATTCGCAGCGCTATTCGCTTGACGTCTCCGATACCGGCTGGGGTTCTGACATCGATTTTGCCGTGGTGCAGGCGCAAAACGTCTGGATCCGAACCCTGGCGGAGAAACACCGCTTTGTGGTGCGCGGCAATCTGGGCTGGATTGAAACCAACGACTTCGAACGGGTGCCGCCCTCCCTGCGCTTCTTTGCCGGGGGCGATCGCAGCATCCGCGGTTACCAGTACAAATCGATCTCACCACGGGATGATGAAGGCAAACTCACCGGTGCCTCCAAGCTGGCGACCGGCTCGCTGGAGTACCAATACAACGTGACCGGCAAGTGGTGGGGCGCGGTGTTTGTTGATTCCGGTGAAGCGGTCAACGACATCAAACAGAGCAACGTGAAGACCGGCGCCGGGGTAGGCGTGCGCTGGGCATCACCGATTGGCCCGGTAAAACTGGATTTCGCCGCCCCGGTTGGCGATCAGGAAGAGCACGGCGTCGAGTTCTACATTGGGTTGGGGCCTGAATTATGAGCCTGTTGAAAAAGATTTCTCTTGGGGTGCTGATCGTGGTGCTCCTGCTGCTGGGCACTGTCGCCTTTCTGCTCGGCACGCAAACCGGCCTGCATCTGGTGATTAACGGCGCGGCACGCTGGGTGCCGGGGCTGGAGATTAACAGCGTCACCGGCGGCTGGCGTTCCCTGACGCTGACCGGCGTGACCTATAAAATGCCGGGTGTCACCGTGAATGCCGGGCAGTTCCATCTTTCGCTGGATCTCTCCTGTTTCCGCCGCAGCCAGCTCTGTGTGAATGCGCTGACGGCGCAGGATGTGAATGTGGCGGTCAATACCCAACAGATGGCCCCGGCCGCCCCGCAACCGGAAGAAGAAGCGGGCAACAGCAACCTGAGCACGCCGTACCCCATCATCCTGCGGATGCTGCGGGTCAATAACGTTAAAGTGACCGTGGATAACACCGCGATTGCGCTGGATGAATTCCGCACCGGCTTACAATGGCAGGATCGCGCCCTGACGCTGATGCCGACGCAGATTAATTCCCTGCTGGTGGCACTGCCGACCGCCGCCCAACTGGCGCTGGAGAAGGTCACCGAACCCGCCCCGCCGGAACCGGCCAAACCGGCACCGCCTGGGCCGCCGCTGGGCGACACCCTGAAACAGCTGTTCGCCAAACCGCTGCTGCCGGATCTGCCGGAATTCCGCCTGCCGCTGGATATCACGGTGAAATCCGTGCGCGGCACCCAGCTGCGCCTGACCGGTGATACCGACGTTACCGTCACCTCACTGCTGTTACAGGCCAGCACCAAAGATCAGCATCTGCAACTCGACACGCTGGATGTGGACTCGCCGCAGGGCACCCTGAATGCCCGCGGGCAGGCCACACTCAGCGGCAACTGGCCGCTGGCAATAGACGTGAACAGCACGCTGAATGTGGACCCGCTCAAAGGAGAGAAAGCCAGGTTGACGGTCGGCGGCGGGCTGCGTGACAAACTGAACGTGGCGCTGAACCTCTCTGGGCCGGTACGCAGCGATCTTACCGTGCAGACGCAACTGGCCGAGGCCGGGCTGCCGCTGGCGCTGTCACTGAAAAGTGATGAACTGCGCTGGCCGCTGGTGGGCGAGCCGCAGTATCAGGTGAAGAATATTGACGTCAGCCTCAACGGCAAAGCGGTGGATTACCGGCTCGGCCTGCATTCTGACATCAGCGGTGTCGGGCTGCCGCCGGCTACCGTCACGCTGGACGGCGGCGGCAATGTTGAACAGTTCCGGCTGGCGCGGCTGCGGGTGGCCGCCCTCCAGGGCAACACCGACCTCAGTGGCGTGGTGGACTGGAGCAAAGCCATCAGCTGGAATACGGTGCTGACGCTGGACGGCATCAACACGGCGAAGCAGTGGCCGGAATGGCCGGCGACGCTGCGCGGCAAAATTGTCACGCGCGGCAGCCTGTATGGCGGCAACATGCAATTGCGCATTCCCGAGCTGCAACTGGACGGTAATGTGCGGCAGAACAAGGTCGAGGCGCGCGGCCAGCTCAGCGGCAATGCCGCCGGGCAGTGGGATATTCCGCAAATGCACCTGGCGCTCGGCCGCAACGCAATTGATGTGAAAGGCAAGCTGGACGAGAACTGGGCGCTGGATGCCCTGATCGATGCACCGGCGCTGGATAACGCCCTGCCGGGGCTGGGCGGCGTGGCGAAAGGCAACCTGAAGCTGCGCGGAAACCTGAAGGCCCCGCAGGTTCTGGCCGATCTCACTGCCAGCCGGTTACGCTGGCAGGAACTGCGCATCAACAGCGTCAACGTGAAAGGGGACGTGCGCTCCGGTGAGCAGATCCAGGGTGAACTGGCCGTGCGGGTGCAGCAACTGACCCAGGCTTCGCTGGCGATCCGGCAGTTAACGCTGGAGGCCAAAGGCAGCGAAAAGCAGCACCAGATGCAACTGCGTATTGACGGCAAACCGGTTTCCGGCCAACTGGCGCTGGCCGGCAGTTTTGACCGGCAGACCCAGCGCTGGCAAGGCACCCTCAATAATACCCGCTTTGATACGCCGGTCGGTGAAGTGCGGCTCAGCCGCGCAATCGCGCTGGAGTATTTCAACAATGAACAGCGCGTGACAGTAGGCCCGCATTGCTGGCTGAACCCGAATGCTGAACTCTGTGTGCCGAAAACCATCAACGCCGGGGCGAGCGGGCAGGCCAGCCTGGTGCTCAACCGTTTTGATCTGGCGATGGTCAAACCTTACCTGACGGACGATACCCGGCTCAGCGGCATCTTTACCGGCAAAGCGGATGTCAGCTGGAATGCCGCGGGCGGCCTGCCGCAGGCGGCTGTGTCGCTTTCCGGCAAAGGGGTAAAAGTCCGGCAGAACCTACAGGGCAAAACCCTGCCGGTAGATTTCGACACGCTGAACCTCTCGGCCGGGCTGGACAAGGGCCGGGCACGGCTGGGGTGGCTTATCAAGATCGCGGACAACGGCCAGCTGGCCGGTGACGTGCAGGTCAGTGACCCGCAGGGCCGCCGCAACATTTCGGGCAATGTCAGCATTAACGCTATTTCCCTGGCGATGCTTAACCCGGTGCTGTCGAGCGATGAAAAAGCCAAGGGGCTGCTGAGTGCCAACCTGCGGTTGGGCGGGAACGCCCAGCGTCCGCTGGTGTATGGGCAAATGGCGCTGGATGATGTGGATATCGACGGCTCATGGATGCCGTTTGACATTACCAACGGCCGCCTGGGCCTGAACTTCAACGGTGACAATTCCACGCTCAATGGCCTGATCCAGACGACACAAGGCCAGCTGTCGCTGGCCGGTAACGCGGACTGGGCGCAGATTGATGCCTGGCGGGCGCGCATCGCGGCAAAAGGTGACAAGGTGCGCGTGATCGTGCCGCCGATGGTGCGGCTCGATGTCTCGCCGGATCTGGTATTTGAGGCGACGCCGCAGCTCTTCTCGCTGAACGGTAATGTCGATATCCCGTGGGCGCGGATCACGGTGCAGGACCTGCCGGAGAGCGCGGTGGGCGTGTCGTCGGATGAAGTGATGCTGGATGCGCAACACCAGCCGATCGAAACGAAAAAAGCCTCGATCCCGATCAACAGCAACCTGACCGTCAACATTGGCGACAATGTGCGGCTGGATGCCTTTGGCCTGCGGGCGAAGCTGAAAGGTGCGCTCAAAGTGGTGCAGGATCAGCAGGGGCTGGGGCTGAACGGGCAGATCGATATTCCGTCCGGCCGCTTCCACGCCTATGGCCAGGATCTGATTGTGCGCAAAGGGCAGTTACTGTTCTCCGGCCCGCCGGCGCAACCGCTGCTGAACATTGAGGCGATCCGTAACCCGGAATCCACCGAGAATGATGTGGTGGCCGGGGTGAAAGTCACCGGCATGGCCGACGAGCCGAAGCTGGAGATCTTCTCTGATCCGGCGATGTCACAACAGGAAGCGCTCTCGTATCTGCTGCGCGGCCAGGGGCTGGATGACACCGGCACGGACGGCAGTATGATGACCTCGATGCTGGTGGGATTAGGGGTTGCACAAAGTGGTAAACTTGTGGGTAAAATCGGCGAGGCGTTCGGGGTAAGCAACCTGGCCCTGGATACCGCCGGGGTAGGCGACAGCTCCCAGGTGGTGGTCAGCGGTTATGTGCTGCCCGGCCTGCAAGTAAAATATGGTGTAGGAATATTTGATTCTTTGGCGACCCTGACGTTACGTTACCGGTTGATGCCGAAATTGTATCTGGAAGCGGTGTCTGGACTCGACCAGGCATTGGATTTGCTCTATCAGTTTGAGTTTTAACGATGCGAATAATTGTCTACGGCAGCTTGCGCCGCAAGCAGGGTAACAGTCACTGGATGACCAACGCCCAATGGTTGGGCGATCATGAGTTAGAGGGGTTTGACCTCTATGATCTGGGGCAGTATCCGGCGGCCGTCCCCGGTGAGGGCACGATTTACTGTGAGGTATACCGGATTAATGCCGGTATCCTTGCAGAACTGGACGAGCTGAAAAGCAATACCAAGGACTACCGCCGGGAGTTGATTGCAACGCCCTACGGCAGCGCATGGATCTACATCTATAAGCGTTCACTGGCGGGCGTGCCGCGCATTGCCAGTGGTAACTGGCTGACGCGTGAACCCCGGACACTGTGAATGCCGGGAGCTCGCCCATAAAAAAACACCGCTCATTGAGCGGTGTTTTTTTTTACAGGGTACGCCGTACATCATAAGGCGTGACGCTGATGAGTCTTACTTCTTCGCGCGCTCGAAAGAGGCCACGATTTCAGCTTTAGCGGCGTCGGCATTGTCCCAGCCGTCGACTTTCACCCATTTGCCTTTTTCCAGATCTTTGTAGTGTTCAAAGAAGTGGCTGATCTGGGCGCGCAGCAGTTCCGGCAGGTCGTTCACATCCTTGATGTGATCGTACTCTTTGGTCAGCTTGCTGTGCGGTACGGCGACCAGCTTGGCATCTTCGCCCGCTTCGTCCGTCATTTTCAGCACGCCAACCGGACGGCAGCGGATCACGGAGCCTGGTTGCAGCGGGTATGGGGTCGGCACCAGCACATCTACCGGGTCACCATCCAGGGACAGGGTATTGTTGATGTAGCCGTAGTTGCACGGATAGAACATCGCGGTGGACATGAAACGGTCAACGAACAGGGCGCCGGTTTCTTTGTCGATTTCATATTTGATCGGATCCGCGTTAGCCGGGATCTCAATCACTACATAGATGTCTTCCGGAAGATCTTTACCCGCCGGTACGTTGTTCAAGCTCATAGTGGTTTCCTTTCATCGAACCAGAATTAGAGTGCCGGCTATTATAGCCAACTCTTTTATGAATTCCTGTCCTTTTAACATGCGGTCAGCCCGGCGGGAAACGCCCAGGCCGCCGCTTGCGGTACTTTCAGACTTATCCTTCACCGGCCGGCAGGCGGCAACGCTGCGCACCCCCAATAAAAAAGGGCGATCTGACGATCGCCCTTCGGGAGTGTGCCACGGTGGCGAATCAGTTGTCCGGGTACAGCTCGATGAAACGCTCTGCGTCTTCCACCATCGAACGGGTGCCGACAAAGAATGGCGCACGCTGGTGCAGGGATTCAGGCGTAATGTCGAGGATACGGCGCATACCGTCACTGGCCTTGCCGCCGGCCTGTTCAGCCAGGAAGGCCATCGGGTTGCACTCATACAGCAGGCGCAGTTTCCCTTTCGGGTGCGAGGCGGTGCTTGGGTAGATGTAGATGCCGCCTTTCAGCAGGTTGCGGTGGAAATCTGCCACCAGCGAGCCGATGTAGCGTGAGGTATAAGGGCGCTGGGTCGCCTCATCCTGCTCCTGGCAATATTTGATGTACTTCTTCACCCCGAGCGGGAAGCGGATGTAGTTCCCCTCGTTGATGGAGTACATGTTGCCTTTTTCCGGGAAGCAGACTTTTTCATGGGACAGGCAGAACACACCCAGGGAAGGGTCATAGGTAAAGGCGTGCACGCCGCAGCCGGTGGTGTAGACCAGCATGGTTGAGGAGCCGTACACCACATACCCGGCCGCGACCTGCGCGCTGCCCGGTTGCAGGAAATCCTCTTCCCGCACCGGTGTGCCGATCGGGCTGATGCGGCGGTAGATAGAGAAGATTGTGCCGACAGACACATTGACGTCAATGTTGGAGGAGCCATCCAGCGGGTCCATCAGCACCACGTATTTGGCATCTTCCGCGCCTTCGAAGATCACGATCTCATCTTCTTCTTCCGACGCGATCCCCGCGACTTCACCACGGGCTTTCAGCGCCGCTTTCAACTTTTCATTGGCGAACAGATCGAGCTTCATCTGCACTTCGCCCTGAACGTTTGATACGCCGCTGGTCCCCAGAATATCCACCAGCCCGGCTTTATTGATATCCCGGTGGATGATCTTGGCACCGAGTTTGATCGCGGAGAGCAACGCCGTCAGTTCACCTGTGGCGTGGGGAAAATCGTGCTGCTTCTCGACAATGAATTCGCCTAACGTTTTCATGACACAATCCCTGAATCTAATGATGGAAAGTGGTTTTTGATACAAACCACCAACATAAGCGAAATGAGTTTAACGTAAAGATATGGACGATTCATAGGCAAATCCATTTCTTCTGGACGATTCCGAGCGGTAGAATACCGGCTGACCTGATGTGATCTAATGGAAATAATATGCGTATTCATATTCTTGGTATCTGCGGCACCTTTATGGGCGGGCTGGCGATGCTGGCCCGCTCCCTGGGCCATGACGTAACCGGTTCAGACGATAACGTCTATCCGCCGATGAGCACGCTGCTGGAGAACCAGGGCATCAACCTGATTCAGGGGTACGATCCGGCCCAGCTTGACCCGGCACCGGACCTGGTGATCATCGGCAATGCCATGTCACGCGGTAACCCTTGTGTGGAGGCGGTACTGGAGCGCGGCATCCGCTATATGTCCGGCCCGCAGTGGCTGCATGATGATGTGTTGCATGATCGCTGGGTTATCGCCGTGGCCGGTACGCATGGAAAAACCACCACGGCCGGCATGGCAGCCTGGATCCTCGAAGCGTGCGGCTACCAGCCCGGCTTTGTGATTGGTGGGGTACCGGGGAACTTTGATGTCTCCGCCCGGCTGGGCAACAGCCCATTCTTTGTGATTGAAGCCGATGAGTATGATTGCGCCTTCTTTGATAAACGCTCCAAATTCGTGCATTACAGCCCGCGCACGCTGATCCTGAATAACCTGGAGTTTGATCACGCCGATATCTTCGACGATCTGAAAGCGATCCAGAAACAGTTCCACCATCTGGTGCGCCTGGTGCCGGGCCAGGGCAAAATTATCCTGCCGGAAAATGATGCCCACCTGAAGCAGGTGATGGCGATGGGCTGCTGGAGTGAGCAGGAGTTCCTCGGTGAAAACGGCACCTGGCGTGCTGCCAAGCTGACGCCGGACGCCAGCCGTTTCGAGGTCTTCCTGAATGGCGAGCGCGTGGGCGAAGTGAACTGGTCGCTGGTGGGTGAACACAATATGCACAATGGCCTGATGGCGATTGCCGCGGCGCGCCATGTGGGCGTTTTGCCGGCGGACGCCTGCCGGGCGCTGGATAACTTCATCAACGCCCGCCGCCGCCTGGAGCTGCGCGGTGAGGAGAATGGCGTCACGGTGTATGACGATTTTGCCCACCACCCGACGGCCATTCTGGCGACCCTGGCGGCGCTGCGCAGTAAGGTCGGTGGTACAGCACGCATTCTGGCCGTGCTGGAACCCCGCTCGAATACCATGAAAATGGGGATGTGCAAAAACGAGCTGGCACCGTCGCTTGGCCGGGCTGATGAAGTCTTCCTGTTCCAGCCGCAGCATATTCCGTGGCTGGTCACCGAAGTCGCTGAGGAGTGTATCCAGCCCGCGCACTGGAGCGCCGACGTGGAGACGCTGGCCGACATGGTGGTGAAAGCGGCCCAGCCGGGTGACCATATCCTGGTGATGAGCAACGGCGGCTTCGGCGGTATTCATAACAAGCTGCTGGAAAAGCTGGCGGCCAAAGCGGCCCGGTAAACGTTACCGGCAGTGATAACCGCACCGGCTACGACAATTCCGCGGGCTACGACAATTCCGCGGGCTACAAAAACAGGGAGGCATTCGCCTCCCTGTTTTTTTGGGCAACGCCCCGCCTTCACGTCATTCCAGGCAAAAAAAAGCCCCCAAACGGGGGCAATGGGGTTCGTCGGATAGGACGAGGGTACATCTGGATCAGAGCGGGCGGGTATGCCACTCCTGGCTTTCCAGCACGCCGTAGCGGTGAGGTTCACTCACCTTTTTTTCAATGGCTTTTACCGTCAGTGCGTGTGGCAGCGTCAGCGGCAGCATTTCTGCATGTTGCGTGTTCCCCTGGGCATCATTCGCCTCTACAGGGGCCGCCGACACACTCCACGAAAGGGCAGCAAGCAACCCACACACGGCCGGTATAACTTGTAATGACACGATCTATTCCTGAAGAGATAACCCGGCACCCTCTTAACGTAATGGTTTGAGTAGGGAGAGGGCGCCGGCAAGGTTCCAGAGGGGGAGTGCTTATTGGTAAATCTCAGCGGTGGCGTGGTAGTTGCCGTTCTGATAGGCCTCAATCACGCGGTAGGCTTTCGCCCCTTTGCTGTCCGCTTTCTCTGAGAGTGCCTGGCGGATATCAGACGGAGAACCGCTGACACCGCTGACACTGATGGTGCCTGCCGGGGTCAGGTTGCTGTCCGGCGCAGTAATAAGCTCAGCGGCAGAGGCACCGGCAGAGACAACAGAGAGCAGGGCCAGGGCGGCCAGGGTTTTTTTCATGTTCATGATGATGTTCCTTAATGTTGGCTGACAACCGTTAAGGCCATATCACAGGTATTGCCTGCCGGTTGTTCTGATGCATTGCCGGGATCACCGATCCCTCAGGGATTCACTGACGTGCGTTTTACCGGGCACGTTTTATTACTGGTAGATTTCTGCAGTCGCGTGATAGTTGCCGTTGTTATACGCCTCGATAACCCGGTAGGCTTTTGCGCCTTTATCATCCGCTTTTTCAGACAGTGCCTGACGGATGTCAGAAGGTGCTGCGCTGACGCCGCTTACAGAAATGGTGCCCATAGGTTGCAGAGAAGCGGCCTGATTGGCATCGATAGATTGTGCTGCAAACGCGCCGAATGACAGTGCAGAAAGGATGCTGGCAGCCGCGATGGTTGTTTTAATGTTCATGGTTTAGCCTCGTCGTATTTTATTATTCGTTAGGAAACTGTGAGTTTCATCACGGAAAGAAGTATACGCCTGGTAACATTCGAAAATAAATAGGACGCTAATAGTTTTTGAGGTTACTTTGAGGGGCTTTGTGAGTTTTTAATAACCAAAAAGCATAAAAATTGTATAAATCGTGAACATTTATGGTTAATTTTTCGTAAGATCAAACATCTAGGATGATTTAACTAAATGTGCTGTTCATAGCAGTGATAATCACTGCTGAAGCAGGGAAGTGCGCAGCAATATGCGTAATGCAGGTAACGCACTGGAATTATCACTCAGGGACAATGAGCAGGCAGAGGGGCGGAAAAGGAGAAGGAGAGGGGGCAGCATACCTACCGCAATGGCCCGGCCAGCCTGGCCAGTACCCTTGCGGTATCACACCGGTTACAGCTCTTGTTCAAACAGGCCGAGAATGGCCTCATAGAGTTGTTTCACCGAAAAGCCATTTGCCGGGGTGGTAAAGATGGTGTCGTCACCGGCGATGGTGCCGAGAATGCCCTCCGATTTACCCAGCGAATCCAGCAGGCGGGCGATCAATTGTGCGGCGCCTGGGCTGGTGCGAATCACCACCACGGCATCGTTATAATCCACATCCAGCACCAGATTCTTCAGCGGGCTGGTGGTCGTCGGCACACCCAGTTCAGCGGGCAGGCAATACACCATCTCCATTTTGGCATTACGGGTGCGTACCGCGCCAAATTTGGTCAGCATCCGCGAAACCTTGGACTGGTTAATATTATCAAAACCTTCTTCCTGCAGCGCCTGGACAATCTCGCTTTGAGAACTGAATTTTTCTTCTTTCAGCAGCGCCTTAAAGGCTTTGATCAGATCTTCTTGTTTTGCGGGATTACGCATATTGCACCGTGAAATAGCTAAAGTTGACGTCATTATTATGCATATAATTGAATTTTTATGCAATGTCGAGAGAGGGCCTGCATCATCTGAGGCTTACTCGCACAAGGAAAGGCGCGAAGTGTAGCAAAATCATTGTGTAATGAATATGCCGTTTGGGCAGGGTTTTTAGCCGGGTGGCAATATGTAGAATTCTTATTAAGATTATGTTGTTCAAATGTTGTGCATCGATGCCACACGGCTCACGGTTAGCAGGCTGTGAATCATGTCATACTCTGCAGGCACGTTGTGCACTATGATCTTCATTTACTTCGCAGTTTCCTTAATGTTCGGGCTGAATTATCGCCTAAGCCCGCACAGGCCCTGTTAATGGTTTGTGGTGGATCACGCGATGACGTAAAGTATTAATGTTCTGAATTCACAGCATTTTTACGTTTACCATAAAAAAGGAGTATAGGATGAAAGTTGCAGTCCTCGGCGCAGCCGGCGGTATTGGTCAGGCGCTCGCCCTTTTGCTTAAGACCCAATTGCCTTCAGGTTCGGAACTCTCTCTCTATGACATCGCACCCGTCACGCCCGGCGTGGCCGTCGATCTCAGCCATATCCCTACTGCAGTAAGCATTGAAGGTTTCAGTGGTGAAGATGCCACCCCGGCCTTGCAAGGCGCTGACGTGGTATTGATCTCTGCCGGGGTGGCACGTAAGCCGGGTATGGATCGCTCTGATCTGTTCAACGTCAACGCCGGGATTGTGCGTAACCTGATCCAGCAGGTCGCGAAAACCTGCCCCGGCGCATTGATCGGTATTATCACCAACCCGGTTAACACCACCGTGGCCATTGCGGCTGAAGTACTGAAAAAAGCCGGCGTATACGACAAAAACAAATTATTTGGCGTGACCACCCTGGATACCATCCGGGCGAATACCTTTGTGGCTGCGCTGAAAGGCAAACAGCCGGAAGAGGTTGAAGTGCCGGTCATTGGCGGGCACTCCGGTGTCACTATCTTGCCGCTGCTGTCACAGGTGCCGGGCGTCAGCTTCTCTGAGGACGAAGTGGCAGAGCTGACCAGGCGTATCCAGAACGCCGGGACAGAAGTGGTGGAAGCCAAAGCGGGCGGAGGTTCAGCCACACTCTCTATGGGCCAGGCTGCCGCGCGTTTTGGCCTGTCGCTGGTGCGGGCGCTGCAAGGTGAAAGTAACGTGGTAGAGTGCGCGTATGTTGAAGGGGAAGGCCGCTATGCCCGTTTCTTTGCGCAACCGCTGCTGTTGGGTAAAGAGGGCGTGGCTGAACGCCAGGATATCGGCACATTAAGCGCATTTGAAAAACAGGCGCTGGAAGGGATGCTGGAGGTATTGCGCAAGGATATCGAACTGGGGGAACAGTTCGTTAACGGGTAAAATTCGTTAACGCATAACTTCCCTATTACCGCTGGCGCTATGCCAGCGGTTCGTTTTCGGGGCCGGAATCCGGGCTGGCTTCAGCGGTTTTTTCAACCGGGATTTTTCACCCCGGCGCGCTCCTTTCTCACCAACGGCTGCGGCACTCTCTTCGGCAAAGGCTGTTGCAGTTTCTTCGGCAAAGGCCGGCGGGTTGTCCGCTCAATCGGTAACAGCGTCTCTGCATCAAAATAACGGCTGGGCCAGATGCGCTTCGGGTGAACACCCAGAGCGTGGGCAATAATCCATTCTCCCTTAGGCCAGGGGCGGTAAAGCACGTTGGCCAGGGTCGAGGAACTCAACCCCGCTTTACGTGATAATGCCGCCATTGACGTGCCCCTTTTATGCAGGGCAGAAATAATATCTGCTGAGTGCCAATCCGCCTTTAGCTTGATGTTCATTCCCTTTGTCCTTACTCGTCCACATGCACATGTTGCTTAAAATCCTGCGTGCATTTTGAGAAATTCATAACATCAAATTTAGTAAGTTTGCGCAAATAACTTTCTGAAAGACGGTAAGAATGTGTGCTCATCAACAAATAATGGCTGTAAATGCAGTGAAATAAGCCAAACGAAACAGAACGGTAATGTTTTCCATCAATCATTTACGGAGTATGTATTAATGGTTTTTATAGAAAATTAACGAAAATTTATCTGAAAAATCCCTGAAAGCGGGCAAGGGGTCTGAAAAATCTGTGCATCCGCGTTTATACGCGTAATTTTGGTGTGGTCTTTGTGGGTGAATGGTATAACAGAGGGGTTAAAAACACGCGGCAGTGATCAGGGCGTGTCCTGTCTTAACCGGGCATTCAGACGCGAGAAGGATAATGAAACAAGCGTGGTTTACGGCCAAAGAGCTGGCAGAAGTGTATAGCCTGCCTTCAACCCCACAGGGCGTAAATGCCAGAGCCCGGCGCGAAGGCTGGGACAGGCGGCGCCGTCATGGCGTACAGGGAAAAGCGGTGGAATATTCTATCCGGAGTTTACCGGCCGCCGCCGTCGCTGAATTGACGAGGCAGTGTTCTGGCGTCGTGCCCGGAAAGCCTGGGAAAAGCCCATTAACGATCTGGATCGAGGGCTATCACCAACTGACCGACGCGCAACGCCGGCGGGTGATCGCCCTGATTGTCAAAGAGGGGATGCAGGGGCTGCTTAACCGGCTGCCCCGGTGACCAGGCAGCCGGTTATTGCCTCAGTACTCGCGTTTCACGGCCAGGTGCGCCAGCCCTTCCAGGGCGCGGCGGTATGGCGTGTCCGGCAGGATGCTCAGGCAGGCAATGGCTTTATCCGCTTCTTCTTCCGCACGCTGGCGGGTATAGGCCAGTGACCCGGCCTGATGCATGGTTTCCAGCACCGGCTCCAGCAGATGGCGGCCGTTGCCTTCCTCAATCGCCTGACGGATCAGTGCAGATTGTTCGGCATTGCCGTGTTTCATGGCATGTAACAGCGGCAGGGTCGGTTTGCCTTCGTCCAGATCATCGCCGGTATTTTTGCCCAACGTGCTGCCATCGGCATCGTAATCCAGTAAATCGTCGATGAGCTGGAAAGCGGTGCCGAGGTAACGGCCATAGTCCTGCAACGCTTTTTCCTGCTGCTCGGTGGCATCTGACAGGATGGCCGAAGCCTGCGCCGCCGCTTCAAACAGCCGGGCCGTTTTACTGTAGATAACCCGCATGTAACTCTCTTCGGTGATGTCCGGATCGTTACAGTTCATCAGTTGCAGCACTTCGCCTTCGGCAATCACATTGACCGCTTCAGACATCAGCGCCAGTACACGCAGTGACTCCAGGCCGGTCATCATCTGGAAGGCACGGGTATAGATAAAATCGCCGACCAGCACGCTGGCTGCGTTGCCGAAGGCCGCATTCGCCGTGGCTTTGCCGCGGCGCATATCTGACTCGTCAACCACATCATCGTGCAGCAGGGTGGCGGTATGAATAAATTCAATCAGGGCCGCAACGGTGACATGTTTCTGGCCGGTATAGTTGAGCGCGCGCGCAGCCAGAACTGCGATCATCGGCCGGATGCGCTTGCCGCCGCCGCTGATGATGTAGTAGCCCAACTGGTTGATCAGGGTGACATCAGAGTTGAGCTGGTCGAGAATGATCGCGTTTACGGCCGCCATATCTTGTGCGGTTAAGTCGGTAATCTGTTCAAGGTTCATTGTGTTTTTTTCTATTAGGATGCTCTTCACCATGAATGGGAGCACCGCACGCAGCGGCTCATCGTAGTAACAGTACCATTGATTGTACTTGAAAAATGGCATAGATAAACGTCGCGAAATGAGCTGTGCTTTTTTTCTTCTTCTGACTTTATTCTGCTCTTGTCATGCGATGCTTTTTTGCGTAGAATTCGCGCCCTATTGTGAATATTTATAGCGCGCTTTGAACTACTAAAGGCGAGTGCGCGGAAAGCGGAGTTTTATATGTACGCGGTTTTCCAAAGTGGTGGTAAACAACACCGAGTAAGCGAAGGTCAAACCGTTCGCTTGGAAAAGCTGGACATCGCAACTGGTGAAGCTGTTGAGTTTGACCAAGTGCTGATGATTGCCAATGGTGAAGAAATCAACATCGGCGTTCCTTTCGTCGATGGTGGCAAAATCACCGCTGAAGTTGTGGCTCACGGTCGTGGCGAGAAAATTAAAATCGTTAAGTTTCGTCGTCGTAAACACTACCGTAAGCAGCAGGGCCACCGTCAGTGGTTCACTGATGTGAAAATCACCGGCATCAGCGCTTAAGTTTAGGAGCATAAAATGGCACATAAAAAGGCTGGCGGCTCGACTCGTAACGGTCGCGATTCCGAAGCTAAACGTCTGGGCGTGAAGCGCTTTGGCGGCGAAGCAGTACTGGCAGGCAGCATCATCGTTCGTCAGCGCGGGACCAAGTTCCACGCAGGCACCAACGTAGGTTGCGGCAAAGACCACACTCTGTTCGCACTGGCTGACGGTAAAGTTAAGTTCGAAGTAAAAGGCCCGAACAATCGTAAATTCATCAGCATCGTTGCTGAATAAGTTTTTCGAGCCTTACTGGTAGATGTAAGCCCCGCAATTCTGTTGCGGGGCTTTTTACATTTTAGAGTGGACGTCGGGGCAGGATATGGAAACCAGGCAGCAGGCAGGCATCGGCATCATGCTGGCATTGACCACCGCCGTATTTTGGGGCGCATTGCCAATCGCGATGAAACAGGTACTCCAGGTCATGGACCCGTTTACCGTTGTCTGGTACCGCTTTACCATGGCCGCACTGGGCCTGGGCGGGCTGTTGGCTGTCAGGGGGAATCTGCCGCCGTTACGCTTGTTCGGCAAGCCGCGCTGGCTGGCGCTGCTGGCGGTTGCCACGGCAGGGTTGCTGGGGAACTTCATCTTTTTCAGCTCCTCGCTGCAATACCTCAGCCCGACAGCCTCACAGGTGATTGGCCAGCTTTCGCCGGTTGGGATGATGATCGCCAGTGTGTTCATCCTTAAAGAGCGGATGCGCATTACGCAGGTGATCGGCGCAGCGATGCTGATTTGCGGGCTGATCATGTTTTTCAACAACAGCCTGATTGAAATTTTTACCCGGCTGACCGATTACACGCTGGGCGTCTTGCTCGGTGTGTGCGCCGCGTCCGTCTGGGTCTGCTATGGCGTGGCACAAAAGGTTCTTTTGCGTCGCCTGGCATCGCAACAGATCCTGGTAATGTTGTACACTTTGTGTGCAGTCGCGCTTTTTCCTCTGGCGCATCCGGGGATGATCATGCAATTGAGCGGCTGGCAACTCGCCTGTCTGCTGTTTTGTGGCGCCAACACCCTGATTGGCTATGGCGCGCTGGCTGAGGCCATGGCGCGCTGGCAGGCGGCACAGGTAAGTGCCCTGGTGACGCTGACACCGCTGTTTACCCTGCTATTTTCGAATTTACTGGCATTGGCCTGGCCGCATTTCTTCGCGGTGCCTGCGCTGAATGTGGTGGGATACCTCGGGGCGATCGTTGTGGTGTCAGGGGCAATGTTTTCCGCAATTGGCCACCGTTGGTGGCCCGGGCGGACAGAAAAAAGTCTGGTTGCTTCATTAAAGCCCTCAGACGAATGATTTACGGAGACAGCAAATGAAGTTTGTAGATGAAGCCACGATTCTGGTGGTGGCAGGTGATGGCGGCAACGGGTGCGTGAGTTTCCGTCGCGAAAAATATATTCCTAAAGGCGGCCCGGATGGCGGCGACGGCGGCGACGGCGGTGATGTCTACCTGCTGGCTGATGAGAACCTGAATACCCTGATCGACTACCGTTTTGAGAAGTCTTTCCGGGCAGAACGGGGTGAAAACGGCCAAAGCCGTGACTGCACCGGTAAACGCGGCAAAGACATTACCATTAAGGTGCCGGTCGGGACGCGTATTATCGACCAGGGCACCGGTGAAGTGGTGGGCGATTTGACCCGTCACCAGCAGCGCCTGATGGTCGCCAAGGGCGGTTTCCACGGCCTTGGTAACACCCGCTTCAAGTCCTCCGTTAACCGTACTCCGCGCCAGAAAACCATGGGCACGCCGGGCGAAAAGCGTGACATTAACCTGGAGCTGCTGTTGCTGGCAGACGTCGGGATGCTGGGCCTGCCGAACGCCGGTAAGTCGACCTTCATCCGTGCGGTTTCCGCGGCGAAGCCAAAAGTGGCGGACTACCCGTTCACCACGCTGGTGCCGAGCCTGGGTGTGGTGCGTATGGACAGCGAACAGAGCTTCGTGGTGGCTGACATTCCTGGGCTTATCGAAGGCGCATCGGAAGGCGCAGGCCTCGGCATTCGCTTCCTGAAGCACCTGGAGCGTTGCCGCGTGCTGCTGCACCTGGTGGATATCGCCCCGATCGATGAATCTAACCCGGTTGAAAATGCCCGTGTCATCATCAACGAGCTGAAGCAGTACAGCGAAAAACTGTCTGAGAAGCCGCGCTGGCTGGTGTTCAACAAGGTTGACTTGCTGGACGATGAAGAAGCGGAAGCCCGTGCCAAAGCCATTGCGGAAGAAATGGGCTGGGAAGGTAAATACTACCTGATCTCAGCAGCAAACCGCGCTGGGGTAAATGCCCTGTGCTGGGATGTGATGAGCTTCCTGAACACGCAGCCGCGTGAAATGGCCATCGAAGAGAGCAAGCCGGAAAAAGCAGAGTTCATGTGGGATGATTACCACCGTGAACAGCTGGCCGAAGCTGAGGCTGAAGCAGAAGAAGAGTGGGATGACGACTGGGATGAAGATGACGACGAAGGCGTCGAAATCATTTACCAGCGTTAATCTGCGGAAAAAAGGCTGCCTTCGGGCAGCCTTTTTTATACGCATCTGAGCAATCAGGCTGGATCAAGCCGGGAAGGGAGCAGGCATTGGGCCGCCAAACCCCCTTTAGGCCGGTTTTGTAGCGTCAGGGTCGCCCGGTGAAGCTGGGCGATACGAATAACAATATTTAGCCCTAACCCGCTGCCGCCATAACGTTGATCCATCCGCGTAAAGGCCTTAGTCAGCTCACCCGCCAGATTTTCATCAATGCCCGGCCCTTCGTCGCTCACCGTCAGTTGCCATTGCGCCTGCTGTGCCAGACACGACACAGTGATGCGCGTCTGTTCAGGGCTGTAACGGTGCGCATTTTCCACCATGTTCCGTAACATCAGCCGCAGCAATACCGCATCCCCCTCCATCCAGGCCTGGGTTGGCATGTGCCATATCACCGTTTGCTGACGTTGCGCAGCCATCTCCTCCAACTCTTCGCGCAGGGGCAGGGCAACCTCTTCAACCCAGTTAATCCGCTGATAGTGGCCGCCGGCAAAGTTTTGCCCGGCCCGTGACAGCATGAGCAGCTGCTCAATGGTATGCATCAGCAGATCGAGACGTGCGATCAACACCCGGCTTTCAGTGATTCCCTTTTGCTCCATCAGCTCCAGATGAAGCCTGATGCCCGCCAGGGGCGTGCGTAATTCATGAGCTGCATCGGCCGTAAACAGGCGCTCTTGCTGAATAGTATTGGAGAGTCGCGCCAGAAGTTGATTAAGCGATGTCGTCACCGACACAATTTCCTGCATATCGCTATTAATCGGCAGGGGAGTCAGATTATCCGCAGAACGGTTCTGCAGACGCTGTTGCAGCTGATTCAGCGGGCGGATAATCCAGCTGATGGCCCAGAAGGAGAGCAGTAACGTGATGCCGAGCATAATCAGCGAGGGAGCCAGCAAGGAAGCCACTGCCTCGGCAATTTCCATTTCCACGTGCTGGTTGCGGACTTTAGCGGTCAGTGTAGTATCCACCAGCAGGCTAATCTGTTCCCGGCTCTCATGCCAGAGCCAGAAAACACTGATGAGTTGGGTGACCAGCAGAATTAACGCCAGCATTAACAATAAACGCCGACGCATACTGATCATGACTGGGCATCCAGCCGGTAACCAATACCGCGCACGGTACGGATGCGCTCTTTGCCCAGTTTGCGGCGCAGATTGTGGATATGCACTTCCAGAGTATTGGAGCCTAAATCATCCTGCCAGGTGTAGAGATCGTGTTGTAACAGCTCCCGGTTGACCGTGTGCCCTGCACGCAGCATCAACCGGGACAGAATGGCAAACTCTTTAGGCGTGATCTCCAGGGGTTTGTTATCCAGAGAAACCTGCTGAGTCGACAGATTAAGCGTGAGATTATCCACGGTCAGCAGATTATCGCTGTGCCCTTGATAGCGCCGCAACAGAGCGCGGACACGCGCCTGCAGTTCAGCCAGCGCGAAAGGCTTTATCAGGTAATCATCCGCGCCTGCATCCAGCCCCTCTACCCGATCCTCCATGGCATCACGCGCCGTCAGAATTAACACCGGCAGCGCCATGTTTTCACGCCGCCACTGACGCAACAGCGACGTGCCGTCGCGATCCGGCAGCCCCAGATCAAGAATAATTAAGCTGTACTGACTGGCAGGAAGATAACGGACTGCGTCGGCTGCACAGCTGACGCAGTCACACACGTAGCCCTGCGCAGAAAGCGCGGCCGAAAGGCCTTGTTGCAACAGTGCATCATCTTCAATGATCAGTAGTTTCATGCTCAGTTATTCTGGTAGATATCGCGATAGAGGCGGCTTTCAAACCTCACCAGCGGGGCGCGCCGTGTGCGCTGATCTTCCGGTGGAACTGCATAGCCGGACAGGTACTGCACAAAGGCCATCTTCTGGCCGCTGGCGGTGGTGATAAACCCGGCCAGGTTATATACACCCTGAAGCGCACCCGTCTTCGCCGACACTTTGCCGTCCACACCCGCCTCATGCAGGCCGCCGCGGTAACGCAGCGTGCCGTCATAACCGGCCAACGGTAACATCGCGATGAAATTCAGCTCGTTGTCATGCTGGGCGATGTATTGCAGTGCTTGCATCATGGTGGCAGGGGAGAGCAGGTTATGGCGCGATAAGCCGGAGCCATCCACAACGATGCTGTTGCCGAGGTCTACCCCGGCTTTTTGCCGCAAAATCTGACGGACAGCATCTGCCCCGGCGCGCCAGGTTCCCGGCACGCCAAAGCGCTCATGGCCGATAGTCCGGAACACCGTATCGGCGATCATATTGTCGGACTTTTTCAGCATGATTTTCAGCAAATCATGCAACGGCAGGGATTGCGTCTGCGCCAGGACTGTTCCGGCCGGGGTTTGCTGTGTCTGGCGTTTCAATGTGCCGCCAATCTGGATCCCGGCATCCTGAAGCTCGTCTTTGAGGATGGCCCCCGCGTAAGCGGCCCCATCCTGGATAGCGAACGCCAGCGGCAGCGGGTCAGCACGTTGGGTCAGACAGCCGGTCAGCGTGAAACGGTTAAGTTCACCCGGCACCACATCCAGTTCGCAATATTGCGCATCCGGCGAGCCTTTTGCCAGCGTACGTACCTGGCTGAACATATGCACCGGGTAGTAGGAAGCTACCCGGATAAAGGCGATATCATCAGGCTTTGGGGCGCTGTAAAGCGAAACTGAAAAACAGTTGCGGTCAACAATCGCGGCAGCCGGCGGAGCGCTGAAGCACTGGGTGATGTCATTCCACGGCCAGCCCGGCGCTTTGTCATGGCTGGCAAACACGGAGGTATCCACAATCACATCACCGGTGATTTCACGAATACCCTGCTTTTTCAGCGCCGCAACCATATTGCGCAGGTTTTGCCGTTTAAAGGTTGGGTCGCCGTCGAAACGCGCCACCAGGTTGCCGCGCAATACGCCATCTGCGATCGTCGCGCTGCTCTCAAACGTCGTATTGAAGCGGAAATCCGGCCCCAGTTGCAGCAACGCGGCCAATGCCGTCAGCACTTTTTGGGTACTGGCCGGTAACGCCATGTGCTGGCCGTGATAATCAATGGCGGGCGTCGTTGAGCCTACTTTTTGAACCAGCAGTGCCAGGTTGGCACCATCAGGCAGGTATTGCGTGTAATCTTCGACCGGCGCAGCATGGGCAGACAACATAAATGCGCAGGTTAATCCGCTGACAATTCGTGAAAAACGCATAATTTTGGGGCAACAGATGGATAATGTGCCGTCATACTACGGTGCAAAGCAGGAAAAAGTAAACGATGACCCATAATGAACTCTACGTTAAAATGCGTATCAAAATGCAAAACCAATCCTGACCCGGCTATCACTGCCGGTCAGGATTCTTTTGTTTCTCGCCTGGAAGCGAAAGGGCCACGCCGGTCCTGCGCATTTTCATCCGAACACGTCAGGAAGGCGGATTTTTAATCAGGATAGAAGTAGAGGTAGTGTAACTATGAAACAGATTCCGATGACGTTGCGTGGCGCAGAGAAGTTGCGCGAAGAGCTTGATTACCTTAAGAGTGTGCGTCGCCCGAAAATTATCGCTGATATTGCTGATGCGCGTGAGCACGGCGACCTGAAAGAGAATGCTGAATATCATGCCGCCCGTGAGCAACAGGGCTTTTGTGAAGGGCGTATTCAGGAGATCGAGGCAAAACTGTCTAACGCTCAGGTGATCGATATCACAAAAATGCCAAATAATGGCCGGGTGATTTTCGGTGCCACCGTGAAGGTCCTGAACCTGGATACGGATGAAGAACAATCTTACCGGATCGTAGGGGATGATGAAGCTGACTTTAAGCAGAACCTCATTTCGGTAAACTCCCCGATTGCCCGCGGCCTGATTGGCAAAGAGCAGGATGATGTGGTGGTGATCAACACGCCGGGCGGCGACGTGGAATATGAAATTTTGCACGTTGATTATCTTTAACGCTGTCCGGAAGGTTACAATCCCGCTACATTTGTAAAGATAAGAAAAAGGCCGCATGCGGCCTTTTATCAGAGCAGTGCACATGGCACCTTTTCAGTAAACGTGGGAAGCTTAACGCGGTAAACTGATTTTTCGGTCGTCGGACGGACGATAGAGAACCAGAATATTCCCGATAACTTGCACGTTAGCCGCGCCAGTTTCACGCACAATCGCATCAACGATCAAAGTTTTGGTTTCGCGCTCTTCAGCAGCGATCTTCACTTTAATCAGTTCATGATGCGCAAGCGCCTGCTCGATCTCGGCCAGCACCCCTTCGGTGAGCCCGTTATTACCCAGCATAACGACCGGTTTTAACGGATGCGCCAGGCCTTTCAGGTGCTGTTTTTGTTTGTTATTCAGATTCATCGTATTTTTTGCTTAGGTTGGGATTGAAAACGGGTCATTCTACCGCCATCTCAGGTTTATCACCAACCCGGTATCTGCCTCTCCGCCGCTGCCGAGCGCTAAGCAATCAATCGTATGTCTCTAAGGGCCTGTAAAACAGGCTTAAAATCAGGATAGTTGGAAAACCGATGACCAATAAAAAGCGTTCTGCCAGCTCCAGTCGCTGGTTACAGGAACACTTTAGCGATAAATATGTCCTGCAGGCACAGAAAAAAGGGCTACGCTCACGTGCCTGGTTTAAACTTGATGAGATACAACAAAGCGACAAACTCTTCAAACCGGGCATGACCGTCGTGGATTTAGGCGCGGCACCGGGTGGCTGGTCACAGTATGTGGTCAGCCAGATTGGCGGAAGCGGGCGCATTATTGCCTGTGACCTTTTACCGATGGATCCTATTGTTGGCGTTGATTTCCTTCAGGGGGATTTTCGTGATCCAATAGTGTTGGATGCGCTGCTGCAACGCGTAGGCGACAAGAAAGTTCAGGTGGTCATGTCCGATATGGCCCCGAATATGAGTGGTACTCCGGCTGTCGATATTCCTAAATCGATGTATCTGGTTGAATTAGCGCTGGATATGTGTCGTGATGTACTGGCGCCAGGGGGTAGTTTCCTGGTGAAGGTGTTTCAGGGGGATGGGTTTGACGCATACCTGCGCGAAATCCGCTCTCTGTTTACGAAGGTTAAGATTCGTAAGCCAGACGCTTCCCGGGCAAGGTCGCGGGAAGTGTACATCGTAGCGACAGGGCGCAAACTGTAGTACCCTAACGCTGTTTGTTAACACAGTTGTAATATGAGGTTAATCCCTTGAGTGACATGGCGAAAAACCTAATTCTCTGGTTGGTCATCGCAGTTGTGCTGATGTCTGTGTTCCAGAGCTTTGGGCCCAGCGAGTCGAATGGCCGTAGGGTAGATTATTCTACCTTCATGTCCGAATTGACCCAAGACCAGATTCGTGAAGCACGTATCAACGGACGTGAGATCAACGTTACCAAGAAAGACAGTAACCGATACACGACTTATCTCCCGGTTAACGATCCAAAATTACTGGATACCCTGTTAACGAAAAATGTGAAAGTGGTTGGTGAACCGCCGGAAGAACCGAGTTTGCTGGCTTCTATCTTTATCTCCTGGTTCCCGATGCTGTTGCTGATTGGGGTCTGGATCTTCTTCATGCGGCAGATGCAGGGCGGTGGCGGCAAAGGTGCCATGTCCTTTGGCAAGAGTAAGGCCCGCATGTTGACCGAAGACCAGATTAAAACCACTTTCTCTGATGTTGCCGGCTGCGACGAAGCGAAAGAAGAGGTCAGCGAGCTGGTCGATTACCTGCGCGAGCCGAGCCGTTTCCAGAAGCTGGGCGGTAAAATTCCAAAAGGGGTCCTGATGGTAGGCCCGCCGGGGACCGGTAAAACCTTGCTGGCGAAAGCCATTGCAGGCGAAGCCAAAGTGCCGTTCTTTACCATTTCCGGTTCTGACTTTGTTGAAATGTTCGTGGGTGTGGGTGCGTCCCGTGTCCGTGACATGTTTGAGCAGGCGAAGAAAGCGGCACCTTGCATCATCTTTATCGATGAAATTGATGCCGTGGGTCGCCAGCGTGGTGCAGGCCTGGGCGGCGGCCATGATGAGCGTGAGCAGACGCTGAACCAGATGCTGGTTGAGATGGATGGCTTCGAAGGGAATGAAGGTATCATCGTGATTGCCGCGACCAACCGTCCTGACGTACTGGACCCTGCGTTACTGCGTCCGGGCCGTTTCGACCGTCAGGTCGTGGTCGGCCTGCCGGATGTACGCGGCCGTGAACAGATCCTGAAAGTTCACATGCGCCGTGTGCCGCTGTCACCGGACATTGATGCTTCTGTGATTGCACGTGGTACCCCAGGCTTCTCAGGGGCGGATTTGGCTAACCTGGTCAACGAAGCTGCACTGTTTGCCGCCCGCGGCAGCAAACGTGTGGTGTCGATGGTTGAGTTCGAGAAAGCCAAAGACAAAATCATGATGGGTGCTGAGCGCCGCTCTATGGTGATGACCGAGTCGCAGAAAGAGTCCACGGCGTACCATGAGGCTGGGCACGCGATCATTGGCCGTCTGGTTCCTGAGCATGACCCGGTACACAAAGTGACGATCATCCCGCGCGGCCGTGCTCTGGGTGTGACCTTCTTCCTGCCGGAAGGGGATGCAATCAGCGCCAGCCGTCAGAAACTGGAGAGCCAGATTTCTACGCTTTACGGCGGCCGTCTGGCAGAAGAGATCATTTACGGGCCGGAAAAAGTGTCTACCGGTGCGTCAAATGACATCAAAGTTGCGACGTCGATTGCACGTAACATGGTGACCCAATGGGGCTTCTCTGAGAAGCTGGGGCCATTGCTGTACGCGGAAGAAGAGGGCGAGGTGTTCCTGGGCCGTTCCGTGGCCAAAGCCAAGCACATGTCTGACGAAACGGCACGCATCATTGACCAGGAAGTGAAATCCCTGATTGAACGCAACTACGTGCGTGCACGTTCGCTGCTGATGGAAAACATGGACATCCTGCACTCAATGAAGGACGCCCTGATGAAGTATGAAACCATCGACGCGCCGCAGATTGATGACCTGATGAACCGTAAAGATGTGCGTCCGCCGGCAGGTTGGGATGACGCGGTGAAAAACAATTCGAATGATGGCGGCTCCCCTAAAGCGCCAACACCGGTTGATGACCCGCGCACAGCAAACCCCGGTAACACCATGTCTGAGCAGCTGGGCGACAAATAAGTTTCACGCCTGCCTGAAATGCTGTTTGCTACATACTAACCCCGGGCTCGCCCGGGGTTTTTTATTGTCTGTTATATATGCTACACGGTGGAGAACAACCTATGCAGCTGACTGCGGGAAGCCGCTCACTTAACCTGCTTTACCCGCAGGTAATGGGCATCTTGAATGTCACGCCTGATTCTTTTTCAGATGGCGGTAAACACAACACCATTGATCGCGCGTTGCGTCATGCTCAAACCATGATTGAAGCGGGTGCCACGCTGATAGACGTAGGCGGTGAATCCACCCGGCCAGGCGCTGCAGAAGTCAGTGAGCAAGAGGAGCTGGATCGGGTTATCCCGGTGGTTGAAGCTCTGACCCGCTATTTTGATGTGTGGATTTCCGTTGATACCTCAAAACCTGCGGTGATAACCGCCAGTGCGGCGGCAGGGGCCGATCTGATTAACGATATCCGCTCTTTGCAGGAGCCTGGTGCGCTGGAAGCTGCAGCAGGCACGGGCTTGCCGGTGTGCCTGATGCATATGCAGGGCCAGCCTTCTACCATGCAACAAGCGCCGCACTATGATGATTTAATGGGAGATGTCTTCGCCTTCTTCCGTCATCATATTGCCCGCTGTGAGCAGGCAGGGATCGGCAAGGAAAAATTGGTGCTCGACCCAGGCTTTGGTTTCGGTAAGAATTTGTCGCACAACTATCAGTTACTGAACCGTTTGTCCGAGCTGCATCAATTTGATTTGCCGCTCCTGGTAGGGATGTCGCGTAAATCGATGGTGGGGCAGCTGTTAAATATTCCTCCAGAACAACGTGTTTCCGGCAGTGTTGCCTGTGCAGTGATTGCCGCCATGAAAGGCGCCAAAATTATCCGGGTGCATGATGTCAAAGAAACGGTTGAGGCAATGCGCGTGGTTGAAGCAACACTTTATGCGAAGGATTAAAAAGAGATTATGAGTAACCGTAAATACTTTGGCACTGATGGAATTCGTGGGAAGGTCGGGCAGACCCCTATCACACCTGATTTTGTCCTGAAGCTTGGCTGGGCAGCCGGCAAAGTCCTGGCGCGCAATGGCTCCCGGAAAGTCATCATCGGAAAAGATACGCGTATTTCAGGCTATATGCTGGAGTCCGCGCTTGAGGCCGGCCTGGCTGCCGCAGGGCTTTCAGCGGCCTTCACCGGGCCGATGCCAACCCCGGCGGTTGCCTACCTGACCCGCACCTTCCGGGCCGAGGCGGGGATTGTAATCTCGGCGTCCCACAACCCGTTTTATGACAACGGTATAAAATTCTTCTCGATCGATGGCGCAAAACTGCCGGATGAAGTGGAAGAAGCCATTGAAGCGGAAATGGAAAAACCGCTGACCTGTGTAGAATCCAGTGAGCTGGGTAAAGCCAGCCGCATCGTTGATGCCGCAGGCCGTTACATTGAATTTTGCAAAGGGACGTTCCCCAGCGAATTGAGCCTGAGCGGGCTGAAGATCGTGGTGGACTGTGCCAATGGTGCAACCTACCACATCGCGCCAAGTGTGCTGCGTGAGCTGGGTGCCAAAGTCATCGCCATTGGCTGTGAGCCGGATGGCATGAATATCAACGAAAAATGCGGCGCAACAGATGTGCGTGAGCTGCAAAAACGTGTTGTGGCTGAAAAGGCGGATGTCGGGCTGGCGCTGGATGGTGACGGCGACCGCGTGATGATGGTGGATCATCAGGGTAACACCGTAGACGGTGACCAGATCCTGTACATCATTGCACGGGAAGGGCTTCGTCAGGGCCAATTGCGTGGCGGTGCTGTCGGTACCTTGATGAGCAACATGGGGCTGGAGCTGGCATTGAAACAGCTGGGCATTCCTTTTGCGCGTGCCAAAGTGGGCGACCGCTATGTGCTGGAAAAAATGCAGGAGAAGGGCTGGCGCATTGGCGCTGAAAACTCCGGGCATGTCATCCTGCTGGACAAAACCACGACCGGGGACGGCATCGTAGCAGGTTTGCAAGTGCTTACTGCGATGGTGCGTAACCACATGAGCCTGCATGATCTGTGCAGCGGGATGAAACTGCTGCCGCAGATTCTGGTTAACGTGCGTTTTGCCGGGGAAAATGATCCGCTGCAGTCTCCTGAAGTGATGAAAGTTACTGAGGAAGTGGAAAAACAACTGGCAGGTAAGGGCCGCGTTCTGTTGCGTAAATCGGGCACTGAACCCCTGATCCGCGTGATGGTGGAAGGGGAGGATGCCATTTTGGTTGAATCCCTGGCGAACCGTATTGCCGATGCGGTGAAAGCCGCTGGCTGACAGCCGGTTTTTGCCGGCCTGCGCACGTCGCACGGCCGGCAAATGGCTGTAATTTATTCTGGTCTGGCGCTTTTTTCCGCAATCAAACCAGATATAAAAAATTGCCCTTGCGCGTGGTGCTCCCTTTGGTTAGTATTCACACCCGCTTCAGTAGGTGAGTGAGTTAGCCTGACCTGCTTGATTGGTGCGAAGCAATTGGCATGCGGTGAACCCGCAAGGATACAGGTACGTTTATGTACGAAGCTCTTCTGGTTATTTTCCTGATCGTGGCGTTAGGGCTTGTAGCTCTGATTATGCTGCAACAAGGTAAAGGTGCGGATATGGGCGCTTCTTTCGGAGCAGGTGGTTCAGCCACTCTCTTCGGTTCAAGCGGCTCCGGTAACTTCATGACCCGCATGACGGCGATTCTGGCAACACTGTTTTTCGTCATCAGCCTGATCCTGGGCAACCTGAGCAGTAACCAAAGCCATAAAGGCAGTGAGTGGGAAAACCTGGGTCAGCCAGTAAAATCTGAGCAGACAACTGCACCGGCAGCACCGGCTCAGAACAGTGACCTGCCGCAGTAAGCGACAGGTGACAAACAGTAGTAAACGCTTTTCAAATAACGGTTAATGCGCCTAAGCAGCAAAGACGGTTGTTTAAAAAAAAGTGCCGAGGTGGTGGAATTGGTAGACACGCTACCTTGAGGTGGTAGTGCCCGCATGGGCTTACGGGTTCAAGTCCCGTCCTCGGTACCAATCCTTTTATTGATTTGCATTTTCGCAAATTTCGGCGTAGTATTCGCCACGTTTTCGGACGCGGGGTGGAGCAGCTTGGTAGCTCGTCGGGCTCATAACCCGAAGGTCGTCGGTTCAAATCCGGCCCCCGCAACCACTTTCCCTTAAAGTCTTTTTTCAAATATACTGTGAATGAATCGACAGTGTTTTCAGGGCAATTTGAAAAAATTCTTGCCAGAAAGTGCACCGAAGCCGCACTGCGGCAAATAGGGTCCAGTCACAAAAAGCCCCGATTTATCGGGGTTTTTTGTTATTTGACAACAGAATCACTGGGCTATTAAGCCCTTTTTTTATGTCTTGGGGGTGGGCTTGTCCACATTAGAGCAAAAATTGACAGAGATGATTACCGCGCCGGTAGAAGCGTTAGGCTATGAACTGGTCGGTATCGAATTCATCCGTAGTCGCCAATCAACGCTACGCATCTATATTGATAGTGAAGACGGCATCAATGTCGACGATTGTGCTGATGTAAGCCATCAGGTGAGCGCAGTGCTTGATGTTGAAGACCCCATCACTGTGGCTTACAACCTGGAAGTCTCCTCTCCGGGCCTTGATCGTCCTATGTTCACCGCTGAACACTATACCCGTTATCTTGGTGAAGAAGTCAGCATTGTCCTGCGTATGGCAATGCAAAACCGTCGCAAATGGCAGGGTATTATCAAGGCTGTCGATGGTGAGATGATCACGGTGACTGTGGATGGGAAAGATGAAGTGTTCGCGCTGAGTAACATCCAGAAAGCGAACCTGGTACCCCACTTTTAAAGTTAGGATGAGGCAACTAGGATGAATAAAGAGATTCTGGCTGTTGTAGAAGCAGTTTCGAACGAAAAAGCCCTCCCGCGGGAAAAAATTTTTGAAGCACTGGAAACTGCACTGTCTACGGCGACAAAGAAAAAATACGAGCAAGAAATTGACGTACGCGTCAGCATTGATCGTAAAACCGGTGATTTCGACACCTTCCGCCGCTGGCTGGTTGTTGAAGAAGTTACCCAGCCTACGCGTGAAATTACCCGTGAAGCTGCCCAGTTTGAAGATCCGTCTATTGATGTAGGCGGCTATATTGAAGATCAGATTGAATCTGTCACCTTCGACCGCATTACCACCCAGACCGCTAAACAGGTTATCGTACAGAAAGTCCGCGAAGCGGAACGTGCGATGGTGGTTGACCAGTTCCGCGAGCAGGAAGGCGAAATCGTCACCGGCGTTGTGAAGAAAGTTAACCGTGACAGCATCTCTCTGGACCTGGGCAATAATGCGGAAGCGGTCATTCTGCGTGAAGATATGCTGCCGCGTGAGAACTTCCGTCCGGGTGACCGCATCCGTGGCGTGTTGTATGCCGTTCGCCCGGAAGCACGCGGCGCGCAGCTGTTCGTCAGCCGCTCACGTCCGGAAATGCTGATTGAGTTGTTCCGCATTGAAGTGCCGGAAATCGGCGAAGAAGTGATCGAGATTAAAGCGGCAGCCCGCGATCCGGGTTCCCGTGCAAAAATCGCTGTGAAGACCAATGACAAGCGCATCGATCCGGTGGGTGCTTGCGTCGGTATGCGTGGCGCACGCGTTCAGGCCGTTTCCAGTGAACTGGGCGGTGAGCGCATTGATATCGTGTTGTGGGATGACAATCCGGCACAATTCGTCATTAACGCGATGGCGCCGGCGGATGTGGCGTCAATTGTGGTTGACGAAGATCGACACACGATGGATATCGCTGTTGAAGCCAGTAATCTGGCTCAGGCGATCGGCCGTAACGGCCAGAACGTACGTTTGGCATCTCAGCTCAGTGGCTGGGAACTGAACGTCATGACAGCAGATGACTTGCAAGCCAAACATCAGGCTGAAGCACATGCTGCTATCGATACCTTCACTAAACACCTCGATATTGACGAAGACTTCGCGACAGTCCTGGTGGAAGAAGGTTTCTCTACGCTTGAAGAATTGGCCTATGTGCCGATGAAAGAACTTCTGGAAATCGACGGTCTGGACGAAGATACAGTCGAAGCGCTGCGCGAACGCGCCAAAGCTGCACTGACCACCCTGGCACTGGCACAGGAAGAGAGTCTGGGCGATAAGCAACCCGCAGACGATCTGCTGAACCTGGCTGGTCTGGAACGCAGCATGGCATTTAAACTGGCTGCGCGTGGGGTTTGTACGCTGGAAGATCTTGCCGAGCAGGGTGTTGACGACCTGTCAGATATTGAAGGGCTTGACGATACGCAAGCCGGCGAGCTGATCATGGCCGCACGTAATATCTGCTGGTTCGGCGACAATGCGTAATAAACTGTAGCAGGAAGGAACAGCATGACAGATGTAACCGTAAAATCATTGGCCGCAGAGATCCAAACGTCGGTTGATCGCCTGGTACAGCAGTTTGCTGATGCAGGGATCAATAAATCCGAAGCGGACTCTGTGACCCAGCACGAGAAAGAGACATTACTGGCGCATCTGAACCGTGATAACAGCGGTGCGTCAAATAAACTGACATTGCAACGCAAAACGCGTAGTACCCTGAATATTCCGAGCACCGGCGGTAAAAGTAAATCGGTGCAAATTGAGGTCCGCAAGAAACGCACTTATGTTAAACGCGACACGTCCGAGGCTGAACAGGCTCAGGCTGAAGCGGAAGAGCAAGCACGGCGCGAAGCGGAAGAGCAGGCACGACGCCTGGCAGAAGAGCAAGCTCAACGTGAAGCCGCTGAGAAAGCGAAGCGTGTAGCCGATGAGCAAGCCAAACGTGAGGCCGCTGAAAAAGCGAAGCGTGACGCAGCGGAAAAAGAAAAAGTGACTAACCAACATACCGACGAAATGACCAAGCCAGCTCAGACAGAAAAAGCACGACGCGAGGCTGAGGCCGCCGAACTGAAACGCAAAGCAGAAGACGAAGCGCGCCGCAAGGTTGAAGAAAATGCCCGTCTCGTTGCAGAAGAAGCCCGTAAAATGGCGGATTCCGGCGTATGGACTGAAACGGCAGAGCCGACTGAGTCCGAGTCTGCTGACTATCATGTCACCACGTCTCACCATGCCCGCGAAGCGGAAGACGAGAACGATCGTCAGGTTGAAGGCGAGCGCCGCAGCCGTGTCCGTACCAGCAAATCCACCAAGCAAAAGAAAGGCAGCAAGCTGTCTGAATCCAAAGCTGACCGTGAAGAGGCCCGCGCCGTTACCCGTGGCGGTAAAGGTAAGCGTAAGCCAAGCACCCTGCAGCAGGGCTTCAACAAGCCGGCTCAGGCCGTGAACCGCGATGTGGTGATCGGTGAGACGCTGACGGTAGCAGAACTGGCTAACAAGATGGCGGTCAAAGGTTCTCAGGTCATCAAAGCGATGATGAAACTGGGCGCGATGGCTACCATCAACCAGGTTATCGATCAGGAAACCGCACAGCTGGTTGCTGAAGAGATGGGCCACAAAGTTATCCTGCGTCGTGAGAACGAGCTGGAAGAAGCGGTAATGAGTGACCGTGACACCGGTGCCGGTGCAGAATCGCGCGCGCCTGTTGTGACCATCATGGGCCACGTTGACCACGGTAAAACCTCTCTGCTCGACTACATCCGCTCCACGAAAGTGGCGGCAGGCGAAGCAGGCGGCATTACCCAGCACATCGGTGCTTATCATGTTGAGACTGAAAACGGCATGATCACCTTCCTGGATACCCCAGGCCACGCCGCGTTTACCGCAATGCGTGCCCGTGGTGCCCAGGCGACCGATATCGTTGTTCTGGTCGTGGCTGCCGATGACGGCGTGATGCCGCAGACGATTGAAGCTATCCAGCACGCCAAAGCGGCCAATGTGCCGATTGTGGTGGCGGTGAACAAAATCGACAAACCAGAATCCGATCCGGACCGTGTTAAGCACGAACTCTCCCAGTACGGTGTTATGCCGGAAGAGTGGGGCGGTGAATCCCAGTTCATGCACGTTTCCGCCAAAGCGGGTACCGGCATTGATGAGCTGCTGGACGCCATCCTGCTGCAGGCTGAAGTTCTGGAGCTGAAAGCAATCCGTAACGGCATGGCAAGCGGTGTGGTTATCGAATCCTTCCTGGACAAAGGCCGTGGCCCGGTTGCAACGGTACTGGTACGTGAAGGTACCCTGAACAAGGGCGATATCGTGCTGTGTGGCTTTGAATATGGCCGTGTGCGTGCGATGCGTGATGAGCTGGGCCGTGAGATTAACTCTGCGGGTCCGTCTATCCCGGTTGAAATCCTAGGTCTGTCCGGCGTGCCGGCAGCAGGTGATGAAGCCACCGTAGTGCGTGACGAGAAGAAAGCCCGTGAAGTGGCGCTCTATCGTCAGGGCAAATTCCGCGAAGTCAAACTGGCACGTCAGCAGAAGTCTAAGCTGGAAAACATGTTTGCCAACATGACCGAAGGCGAAGTGTCCGAACTGAACATCGTCTTCAAAGCGGACGTTCAGGGCTCTGTAGAAGCGATTGCCGACTCCCTGATGAAGCTCTCCACCAACGAAGTGAAGGTGAAGATTGTTGGCTCCGGCGTAGGTGGTATCACCGAAACCGACGCAACCCTGGCGGCTGCATCCAACGCTATCGTGATCGGCTTCAACGTGCGTGCTGATGCCTCTGCCCGTCGCGTTATCGAGTCTGAAAGCCTCGACCTGCGTTACTACTCCGTGATCTATGACCTGATCGACGAAGTGAAACAGGCGATGAGCGGTATGCTGGCACCGGAATACAAACAACAGATCATCGGCCTGGCCGAAGTGCGTGACGTGTTCAAATCGCCGAAGTTTGGTGCGATTGCCGGTTGTATGGTTACCGAAGGTATCATCAAGCGCCACAGCCCAATCCGTGTACTGCGTGAAAACGTGGTTATCTATGAAGGCGAGCTGGAATCCCTGCGCCGCTTCAAAGATGACGTCAGCGAAGTGCGTAACGGCATGGAATGTGGTATCGGCGTGAAGAACTATAATGACGTTCGTACCGGCGACATGATCGAAGTCTTCGAAACCATCGAGATCCAACGCACCATCGCTTAATCACAGCGACACTCTGCTTAGATCCAATTGGGGGGCCTTGCGCCCCCCGCTTTGTCTGGAGAATCCCTTATGGCAAAAGAATTTAGCCGCACTCAGCGCGTCTCTCAGGAGATGCAGAAAGAGATTGCTATCATTTTGCAGCGTGAAGTTAAAGATCCGCGCATTGGTATGGCGACTGTTTCAGGCGTCGAAGTGTCCCGCGATCTGGCCTACGCCAAAGTCTTCGTCACGTTCCTGGATGTGCTGGCAGAAAATCACGATCCTGATCGTGTGGTGACCGGTATCAAAGCGTTGCAAGACGCCTCAGGTTTTATCCGTACCTTAGTGGGTAAAGCGATGCGCCTGCGCGTGGTGCCGGAGCTGACATTCGCTTACGACAACTCTCTGGTTGAAGGTATGCGTATGTCCAACCTGGTGACCAATGTTGTGAAGAATGACGCTGAGCGCCGTTCTGCCGCAGGCGATAACGAGGAAGAATAATGGGACGTCCTCGCCGTCGCGGGCGCGATATTCACGGCATCCTGCTGCTGGACAAACCGCAGGGTCTCTCGTCCAATGATGCCCTGCAAAAAGTAAAGCGCATTTATAATGCCAACCGGGCGGGGCATACCGGTGCACTGGACCCGCTGGCCACCGGCATGTTGCCGGTTTGCCTGGGTGAAGCCACCAAATTTTCCCAGTTCCTGCTCGATTCCGATAAGCGCTACCGGGTGATCGCACGCCTGGGGCAGCGCACGGATACTTCCGATGCAGACGGCCAGATCATCTCTGAGCGTGAGGTGGCGTTTACCGCTGCCCAGTTGGAGACGGCACTGGAGAGTTTCCGCGGTGCCACCAAGCAGGTGCCGTCAATGTATTCCGCGCTCAAGCATCAGGGTAAACCGCTGTATGAGTACGCGCGCCAGGGTATTGAGGTTCCGCGCGAAGCCCGCGATATCACGGTGTATGAACTTCAGTTTATCCGCCATGAAGGGCTGGAGCTGGAGCTGGAAATTCACTGCTCCAAAGGCACCTACATCCGTACCATCATTGATGACCTGGGTGAGCAGCTGGGATGCGGCGCGCACGTTATCTTCCTGCGCCGTGTGCAGGTCGCGACCTATCCGGTTGCCCGCATGGTGACCCTGGAGCAATTGAACAGTTTGCTTGAACAGTGTGATGCCGAAGGGCGTACCCCGTCAGAGGTGCTGGATCCGCTGCTGATGCCGATGGACAGTGCCGTACAGCACTTCCCGGAAGTGAATCTGCCGCTCGTGGTGGCAGGCTACGTCAAGCAGGGGCAGCCGGTTCAGGCCGCGCAGGCACCGGCACAAGGGATGGTTCGCATCACGGAAGGGGAAGAACACCACTTTATCGGCGTCGGCGAAATCGCGGATGACGGACGTGTTGCGCCCCGCCGTCTGGTGGTAGAAAACCCTGTCTGAGGCGCTGCTGCTCATCTTGCGAATACCCAAGGCAAAGAGTAGAATGGCGCAGCTTATGCATTGGGTTGCTGAATTAGAGATCGGCACCTGTTTTTTTTATCTATAATCTGGAGTATTACCATGTCTCTAAGCGTTGAAGCTAAGGCACAGATCGTAGCCGACTACGGTCGCGGTGCAAACGATAGCGGCTCTACCGAAGTTCAGGTAGCTCTGCTGACCGCTCAGATCAACCACCTGCAAGGTCACTTTGCAGAGCACAAAAAAGATCACCACAGCCGTCGTGGTCTGCTGCGTATGGTTTCTCAGCGTCGTAAGCTGCTCGACTACCTGAAGCGTAAAGATGTTGCACGTTACACCAGCCTGATTGAACGTCTGGGTCTGCGTCGCTAAGTCTGCGAGTTTCAGTGTAAAGGGGCCAAATTTGGCCCCTTTATTCTAGGAAGCAACACAAGAACGCAGTATGGTAATGGGTGTTGTTTCTAAAGAGGATCTTCCGCTACAGAGGTTCGCGCGGCTAATGAGAGGCTTTGTCTTTCAGTGGAAAAGATAAGGATTGTCATTAGTCGCGAGGATGTAATGTGAAGGTCGGTAAGTTACTGACACGACGCCGCCAATGCGGTGCTGTGTCTTAAAGAAGGATATGATTTTGCTTAATCCGATCGTACGCAAATTCCAATACGGCCAGCACACCGTAACGCTGGAAACCGGCATGATGGCCCGCCAGGCGACTGCCGCTGTGATGGTAAGCATGGACGACACCGCGGTTTTCGTTACCGTCGTCGGTGCCAAAAAAGCGAAGCCGGGCCAGGACTTCTTCCCGCTGACTGTTAACTATCAAGAACGTACCTATGCGGCAGGCCGCATCCCGGGCAGTTTCTTCCGTCGTGAAGGCCGCCCGAGCGAAGGCGAAACCCTGACCTCCCGCCTGATTGACCGCCCAATCCGTCCTCTGTTCCCAGACGGCTTCCTGAACGAAGTTCAGGTCATCGCGACCGTAGTGTCTGTTAACCCACAGGTTAACCCGGATATCGTGGCGATGATTGGCGCGTCTGCTGCACTGAGCCTGTCCGGCATTCCGTTCAATGGCCCGATTGGTGCTGCGCGCGTTGGTTACATCAATGACCAGTACGTGCTGAACCCGACTGCGGATGAACTCAAGCAAAGCAAACTGGACCTGGTAGTTGCCGGGACCCAGGGTGCCGTGCTGATGGTGGAATCCGAGGCGCAGCTGCTGAGCGAAGATCAGATGCTGGGTGCTGTGGTCTTTGGCCATGAGCAACAGCAAGTGGTTATCGAGAACATCAATTCTCTGGTCGCTGAAGCCGGTAAACCAAAATGGAACTGGCAGCCGGAGCCGGTGAACGAAGCCCTGCACACCCGTGTGGCAGAACTGGCTGAGTCCCGCCTGGGCGATGCTTACCGCATCACTGACAAACAAGCGCGTTATGCGCAGGTTGACGCCATTAAAGCGGACGTCAGCGCTGCCCTGCTGGCACAAGATGAATCGCTGGATGACGGCGAAATCATGGATGTGTTGGGTCACATTGAGAAAAATGTGGTGCGCAGCCGCGTATTGCGTGGTGAGCCGCGTATCGACGGCCGTGAAAAAGACATGATCCGTGGTCTGGACGTCCGTACCGGCGTGCTGCCGCGTACCCACGGTTCCGCACTGTTCACCCGTGGTGAGACGCAGGCGCTGGTTACCGCGACGCTGGGTACTGCACGTGATGCGCAGAACCTTGATGAGCTGATGGGCGAGCGTACCGATAACTTCCTGTTCCACTATAACTTCCCTCCGTACTCGGTCGGGGAAACAGGCATGGTAGGTTCACCGAAACGTCGTGAAATCGGCCATGGTCGTCTGGCGAAGCGCGGTGTGCTGGCTGTCATGCCGGAAGCTGATGCGTTCCCGTACACCGTGCGTGTGGTGTCTGAAATCACGGAGTCCAACGGTTCCTCCTCTATGGCGTCCGTATGTGGTGCCTCCCTGGCGCTGATGGATGCCGGCGTGCCGATCAAGGCCGCTGTAGCAGGTATCGCGATGGGTCTGGTGAAAGAGGGCGAGAACTTTGTCGTGCTGTCTGACATCCTGGGTGACGAAGACCACCTCGGTGACATGGACTTCAAAGTAGCCGGTAGCCGCGAAGGTATCACTGCTCTGCAGATGGATATCAAAATCGAAGGCATCACCCGTGAAATCATGCAGGTGGCACTGAACCAGGCCAAGGGTGCGCGTCTGCACATCCTGGGTGTGATGGAACAGGCGATCAGCACGCCGCGTGGTGACATCTCTGAGTTCGCTCCGCGCATCCACACCATCAAAATCAATCCTGATAAGATCAAGGATGTGATTGGTAAAGGCGGCTCTGTTATCCGTGCGTTGACGGAAGAGACCGGCACCACCATCGAAATCGAAGATGACGGTACCGTTAAAATTGCCGCAACAGATGGTGACAAAGCCAAATACGCGATTCGCCGTATCGAAGAGATCACCGCTGAAATCGAAGTAGGCCGCATCTATCAGGGCAAAGTGACCCGTATCGTTGATTTCGGTGCCTTCGTGGCTATCGGCGGCGGTAAAGAAGGGCTGGTTCATATTTCTCAGATCGCTGACAAGCGCGTTGAGAAAGTGACCGACTACCTGGAAATGGGTCAGGAAGTCCCGGTTAAGGTACTGGAAGTTGATCGCCAGGGCCGTGTGCGTCTGAGCATTAAAGAAGCAACGACGCCAACTCCGGAAGCGGCTGCACCCGCAGCAGAATAACTGTTAAAGCAGTTTTACAGCGCCTTGC
This sequence comes from Nissabacter archeti, assembly GCF_018257325.1. Lineage (NCBI taxonomy): Bacteria > Pseudomonadati > Pseudomonadota > Gammaproteobacteria > Enterobacterales > Yersiniaceae > Nissabacter > Nissabacter archeti. Next base: position 168,790 of record NZ_JAERKB010000006.1, on the reverse strand, counting down.
CGGTGGCAGGGCGCTGTTCGTATCGCGAGGGCAGGACGCCTTTGTGTTAAGCAAGCGGATGACAGGACGATCATCCAATGTTTGTCTTCGGGAGTGGGAAATGAAGCCTTTCTTGCGCTGGTGTTATGTTGCGACAGCACTTATGCTGGCAGGATGCAGCAACCATGATTGGCGTAAAGACGACGTTCTGGCGATTCCTTTGCAGCCTACGCTGCAGCAGGAAGTCATTCTGGCACGCATGGAACAAATCCTTGCCAGCCGGGCATTGACAGATGATGAGCGTGCGCAGTTGTTATATGAGCGTGGAGTGCTGTATGATAGCCTTGGATTACGGGCGTTAGCGCGAAACGACTTTTCACAGGCGCTGGCGATTCGTCCCGACATGCCGGAAGTTTTCAACTACCTGGGCATTTACTTAACGCAGGCAGGCAACTTTGATGCTGCCTATGAAGCGTTTGATTCTGTATTAGAGCTTGATCCAACTTACAATTACGCGCGTTTAAACAGGGGCATCGCACTGTATTACGGTGGCCGGTACCGCCTGGCGCAGGATGATCTGCAGGCGTTTTATCAAGACGACCCAAATGATCCCTTCCGTTCGTTGTGGCTTTATTTGGTGGAACGAGAAATCGACCCCAAAGAGGCTGACGTGTTGCTGGAACAGCGTCACGACAAAGCGGACAGAGGGCAATGGGGATGGAATATTGTCGAATTCTACCTGGGCAAAATCAGCGAAGACACGCTGATGGACCGCCTGAAGGCAGATGCAACGGATAACACTTCGCTCGCTGAGCATCTCAGTGAAACTGACTTCTATTTAGGTAAACACTACCTGAGTCTGGGGGACAAGAGCAGCGCTTCGGCACTGTTCAAGCTGACGGTGGCTAACAATGTTCATAACTTTGTTGAGCACCGCTACGCATTGTTGGAATTGGCGCTTTTGGGCCAAGAGCAAGACGACCTATCAGAATCGGACCAGCAATAGCTGACGGACCTATCAGCCTGATTTACCTTGGTTTTCCACCAACGTCAATCGCCTTAACGGGCGAGGCTTTTTTGTTCGTTTATTAAATTTATTTTGAGCCGGTTCACACTTTTCAATGAAAATGACTGAAAATTTTCTCGACGAGTTACGTAGACTGGCCGCCATCTCATATGAGGCACGTGTACATGACTACTGAGTTTGAAACCTCTTTTGCTGACCTGGGGCTGTCTGCTCCGATCATTTCCGCCCTGACTGACCTGGGCTATGAAAAACCGTCACCGATCCAGGCTGAGTGTATTCCTCACCTGTTGAACGGCCGCGATGTGCTGGGCATGGCACAGACCGGTAGCGGTAAAACTGCAGCGTTCTCGCTGCCGCTGCTGCACAACCTGAAAGCCGATCTGAAAGCACCTCAGATCCTGGTATTGGCACCGACCCGTGAGCTGGCGGTTCAGGTTGCTGAAGCAATGACCGATTTCTCTAAACACATGCATGGCGTCAACGTGGTTGCCCTGTATGGCGGCCAGCGTTATGACGTACAGCTGCGCGCCCTGCGTCAAGGCCCGCAGATTGTAGTAGGGACTCCAGGCCGTCTGCTGGACCACCTGAAACGCGGTACGCTGGACCTCTCCAACCTGAGCGGTCTGGTACTGGATGAAGCTGACGAAATGTTGCGTATGGGCTTCATCGAAGACGTTGAAACCATCATGGCGCAGATCCCGGCTGACCATCAGACCGCCCTGTTCTCTGCCACCATGCCGGAAGCGATTCGTCGTATTACCCGTCGTTTCATGAACGACCCGCAGGAAGTGCGCATTCAGTCGAGCCTGACGACCCGTCCTGACATCAGCCAGAGCTACTGGACTGTGTCTGGTATGCGTAAAAATGAAGCGCTGGTACGTTTCCTGGAAGCGGAAGATTTTGATGCGGCGATCATCTTCGTACGTACCAAAAACGCGACCCTGGAAGTGGCAGAAGCGCTGGAGCGCAATGGCTATAACAGTGCTGCCCTGAACGGCGACATGAACCAGGCTCTGCGTGAGCAGACTCTGGAGCGCCTGAAAGATGGTCGTCTGGACATCCTGATTGCTACCGACGTAGCGGCCCGTGGCCTGGACGTTGAGCGCATCAGCCTGGTTGTGAACTACGATATCCCGATGGATTCTGAATCCTACGTGCACCGTATCGGCCGTACCGGCCGTGCAGGCCGTGCGGGTCGTGCGCTGCTGTTCGTGGAAAACCGCGAACGCCGTCTGCTGCGCAATATCGAGCGCACCATGAAGCTGACCATTCCTGAAGTAGAGCTGCCGAACGCAGAACTGCTGGGTCAACGTCGTCTGGCTAAATTTGCTGCGAAAGTGCAGCAACAGCTGGAAAGCAGCGATCTGGACCTGTACCGTGGTCTGCTGGCTAAACTGCAACCGGAAGAAGAGCTGGAAATCGAAACCCTGGCCGCAGCACTGTTGAAAATGGCCCAGGGCGAACGTCCGCTGATTCTGCCGCCGGAGCCGGCTTTCAAAGCGCGTCCGCGCCGCGAGTTCAACGATCGTGACGATCGTCGTGGTGACCGTGCCGATCGTGGCGATCGCCGTGATGCACGTGATGGTGACCGTCCGCGCCGTGAGCGTCGTGACGTGGGCGACATGGAGCTGTACCGCATTGAAGTGGGCCGCGATGACGGCGTTGAAGTTCGTCACATCGTGGGCGCGATCGCCAACGAAGGCGACATCAGCAGCCGTTACATCGGTAACATCAAGCTGTTTGCTACCCACTCCACCATTGAGCTGCCGAAAGGGATGCCGGGCGATCTGCTGTCGCATTTCACCCGCACCCGTATTCTCAACAAGCCGCTGAACATGCAGCTGTTGGGTGATGCACAGCCGCAACCACGCCGTGAGCGTCGTGAAGGTGGTGCACCGGCAGGTGATCGCCGTGAAGGCGGCCGTGGCCGTTCCTTTGGCGGCGGTGAGCGTCGTGAAGGCGGTGCCCGTCCTCCGCGTCCGTTCAACGGTGAACGTCGTGAAGGCGGCGAGCGTCGTCCGGCAGGTAACCGTGACGGCCAGCGCACCCCACGTCGTTTTGGCGATGCATAATTAATTGCCAGTGATATAAAAAAACCAGCCTCCGGGCTGGTTTTTTTTGCCTGCTATTCACGGCCTCAGCCGATGCGCGGTTCTTTCACCAAATCCTGCTGCACCTCTGACACAATTTCAAATGAGCGCAGACGTGCCTGATGATCGTAGATCTGGCCGTTAATCATCAGCTCATCCGCCTGGGTTTCGCGCAGCAACGCCTGAAGGCCGTGGCGGATACTCTTCTTATCGCCGACCACTGACATCCGCAGTGACTGCTCAACGCCAAAACGCTCCGCCGGAGACCAGAGGCTGTCGATGTCATCCACCGGCGGCGGCAGCGGGCCGGGGTGGCCGCGACGCAGGTTGATAAACTGCTGCTGGTTCGATGTAAACATACGGTGTGCTTCTTCTGAAGTGTCGGCCGCAATCGCATTCACACAGACCATCGCATACGGCGCAGGCCAGCGTTCTGACGGCTTATAGTTTTTGCGGTACAACGCCAGTGCCTGATAAAGCATGTCCGGGGCGAAGTGTGAGGCAAAGGCAAACGGCAGGCCGAGCGCGGCGGCCAGCTGCGCGCTGTAAAGGCTGGAGCCAAGCAGCCAGATCGGCACATGCAGCCCTTGGCCCGGCACTGCCCGTACAGGCTGGCCGGGCTGGGCATCAGCAAAATAGTGCTGTAATTCCTGCACATCTTGCGGGAAATTGTCCACTTCACCGGAAAGATGGCGGCGCAAGGCGATCATGGTGCGCTGGTCTGTACCCGGCGCACGGCCCAGCCCCAGATCGATACGATCGGGGTAGAGCGTGGCCAGCGTGCCGAACTGTTCGGCAATCACCAGCGGGGAATGGTTAGGCAGCATGACGCCGCCGGAGCCAAGGCGGATGGTTTTCGTGCCGCCGGCAAGGTGGCCAATCAGTACGGAAGTTGCGGCACTGGCGATGCCGGTCATGTTGTGATGCTCGGCCAGCCAATAGCGCTGATAGCCCCATTTTTCAGCATGTTGTGCCAGCTCAAGGGAGTGGCGGAAGGCATCGGCCGGACCCAGGCCTTGCGGCACCGGTGCCAGGTCCAGCACCGACAGAGGAACGGTTTGCGGCTGGGAGGCCGTTTGTTGGGATACTGTCGTTGATTGAGACATAGTCATTACCCACGGTTTATACAGTGGCGAAATAGCTCGCCAACTAATCATAACCCTGAGTATTACGCATCCCGCAGTTCTTGCCTAAGGGGAATGTGCGCTATTGGCCCGCCCCAGGAAAGTGGGCGGGCTTCCTCATCCGGGCAGCCGCACCGGTTACGGCTGCGCGACCTGCGCCAGCCCGGCGATCCGGTGCCAGTAACCATTGCATTCAGGCTGTGTCGCAACAGTCATCGGCGCGTTTCCTTGCTCATTCGCCTTGAAGCGCGACAGCATCTCCAGATCGTCAATGGATGAGGGAGAAAGCCGGACAATGTCCACCAGGCCCGCCATGCCGGCCAGCGCATTGCCCAGGTTGTAGCAGTAACCGCTTTGCGTCTGAATACCGTTCAGGACGAAAACCTGCTGTTGCTCCTGCGAATGCACGACCCGCCCGGTCGGGTAACGAATGCAGCAGGTTTCGCACTCATCCTTGGCGCGGTTCTCTGAGCGTGCGGTAAAGCAGCGGGCAGAATAGGCGAGCGGCAGATGGCCGTAGCCCAGCACCTCGACCTCGAATTTACCGCGCAGCCCCAGCGTCTCGCACTGCGCCAGCAATGCGGCCAGCCAGTCGCGCGAAAGCTCGACCGGCATACACCAGCGCACCATGCCTTGCCGGTGCAAAATGCGCAGGGTATAGGCGTTGTAACAGTTCAGCGCATGGCCGGCCACAAACGGCAGATGCTGTTCCGCCGCCATATTGACGGCCGACAGGTCGTTGGCCTCCAGTAAAAACTCCCCGTTCTCAACATAACGCCGCACCTCGTTCAGTTCTGAAGGGGCCTGCACCAGCGCCAGGGTAGAGATCACGCATTGCTTGCCTGCGGCTGCCAGCATACGTGCCAGGGCCAGCCAGTCAGTGGCTTTCATCGCCCGGCGCTTGCTGCATACCGTCTCCCCCAGGTAGATGATGTCCGCGCTGCTCTCTGCCGCCGCCTGGTAAAACGCCTCCACATTCTCTTTTGGCCAGTAGTATTGCACTGCACCCAATGAGTATTTCATGTCCCTTATCCTCTATTGCCATTTACGGTGATAGGCACCCAGCGTGGTTTGTGTGCCTTCCGACAAACCGCCCAGTGCTGTCATCCAGGCGGGGTGCGGCTCAAAGGCGTTGGGATCGGCTTTACACAGGTCGATAGCCTGCCGCCAGATGCGCGTCACCTCGCTGACATACGCCGGGCTGCGCTGACGCCCTTCAATTTTCACCGACGCAATATTAGCCGCCATCAACGCCGGTAACAGGGCCAGCGTATTCAGGCTGGTGGGTTCCTCCAGCGCGTGGTAGAGCTCATCCCCGACGTGATAACGGCCTTTGCAGAGCGTCGGATAGCCGGCGTTTTCGCCACGGGCATAACGGTCAATCAGCACGTCATTCAACCGGGATTCCATCCCCTGTGGCGTTTGCTGCCAGCGCACAAAGCGGGCCGGTGAACAGACGCCGACCGTGTTGGGCGACTCCCCGGTCAGGTAAGAGGAGAGATAACAGCGCCCCTCCGCCATAATGCACAGGCTGCCAAAGGCAAAGACTTCGAGCGGCACCGGGCTGCTGCGTGCCAGTTGGTTAACCTGATGCATGGAAAGCACCCGCGGCAGTACCACCCGGCTGACAGCGAAATTCCGGTGATAGAACGCGATGGCTTGCTCATTGGTGGCGGACGCCTGCACAGAGACATGGCGTTCCAGGTGGGGGTAACGCTGGGCGGCGTACTCCAGCATCGCTAAATCAGCAAGGATCAGGGCATCCGCGCCGGACTGGGCCGCCATATCCACGGCGCGCTGCCAGCGTTCAAAGCCTGTGGGATGGGCAAAGGTGTTGATGGCAATATGCAGTTTGCGGTGATGGCGGTGGACAATGCCCACCGCTTCCTGCAGTTTCTTCTCAGTGAAGTTAAGCCCGGCAAAATGGCGGGCGTTTGTATCATCTTTCAGGCCGATGTAAACCGCATCCGCGCCCTGTTCGATCGCAGCTTTCAGCGCTGGCAGATTGCCAGCAGGGCAAAGTAACTCCATAGTATATTCCCGGCAGAGCCACCCATCATGGGTGATGACATAACAGCCGGCGATTTTAGGCAACCCGGCAGGCTGAAGTATTGATTTGAGGCAGTTTCTGGCGAGTTGTTAACAAGCTGATGAATAAATTCCACTGTACACAGCGACGTTCTGGTGCAAAATTTATGGATACCGCGCGCTGAACCTGTTTCCCGATATGGCAAAATAGCGCCAGTCTTTACCAGAGGAGTAAATGCCAGTGTTGGAGCAATTACGAGCACGCATTGTGCGGCAGGGGCCGTCACTGTTGCGCATTCCGTTAACCTTTATGCCGTTTGCTCTGCAACGACAGGTGTTACAGCAACTGTTGCACTGGCAGTTCCGGCAGGCACTGGCTGACGGGGAGCTGGAATTTCTGGCATCGCGCTGGCTGGAGGTCGACGTCCGGGACCTGGGCCTGCGCTGGTATGTCACCGTGGAAAATGATCGCCTGAAAATCAGTGCAGACGCCACGCCGGATGTCCGCTTCAGTGCGGACGCCAATGACCTGATCCTGATCGCGGCCCGCCGCCGTGACCCGGACACACTCTTCTTCCAGCGCCGTCTGCGCATTGAAGGGGATACTGAACTCGGCCTGTATGTGAAAAACCTGATGGATGCCGTGGATCTGGACACGCTGCCGCCGGTGCTCCGGCAAGGGCTGACCCAGCTGGCTGATTTTATTGAGGCCGGTATGCAACAGGACACCGCAACCTTCTCCCGTGCAGGTGAATTATGTTAATTCGTGTAGAAATCCCGGTGGATGCTGCCGGCATCGACAACCTGTTACGCCGCGCCTTTGGCCGTGACGATGAGGCCGATCTGGTCCAGCAATTGCGTGAGGATGGCTTGTTAACCCTGGGCATCGTCGCCACCGATGACGAAGGCGGGGTAGTCGGGTATGCCGCATTCAGCCCGGTGGATGTGGAAGGGGAAGATCGTCAGTGGGTGGGCCTCGCACCGCTGGCGGTGGATGAAACGCTGCGCCATCAGGGCATCGGCACCAAACTGGTGTATGAGGGGTTGGATGCGCTCAATGAATTTGGCTATGCGGCGGTAGTGGTACTGGGCGACCCGGCCTGGTACGGCCGGCTGGGGTTCACCCCGGCTGCCGCCCATCAGCTGCATTGCCGCTGGCCGGGGGCGGAAGCCGCCTTCCAGATCTATCCGCTGTCGGAGCAGGCGCTGGATGATGCCTCCGGCCTTATCAGTTTTGCGCCGCCTTTTAACCGTTTTTAAGCGGGCACCCGGCCGGTATGCGCCATATACGCCATAAGATCCTGAGGCTGGTCGCTTACCAGCCTCTCTTTTTGGCCGCGTGAAAGTTGCTTGATACGATATTCCGCTTTCAGGGCGGCTGAGCGGTCGCCAATGACACAGTGAAACACCAGCGTCAACGGCCCCTTGCCGCGCAGGGCTTTCGCCCCTTTGCCGCATTGGTGTTGCGTCAGGCGGCGCGGAACATCGGTAGTGATGCCGGTATACAGCAGCCCGGCGGCGGTACGCAGCATATAGAGGTGCCACAGGGCGGCGGGCGCGCAGTCAGCAATAAGGGGTTTTTGATCATTTATCATGGCCACAGGGTAAACCAGTTGGCGGGTGGGTTCTACTTGCCGTGTGCGCCGGCCAGGCCGGCGTACCCTTCCCAGGGGAGAAACATATGCAGCTGTCTGATGATCGGGTAGCCATTGAGAAGTACCTGAAAAAATACCATGTCCTGACCCTCTGCGCGGCAGCCGGGGAAGATTTATGGTGCGCGAACTGTTTTTATGTAGTGGAGCCGGGACAGATGGCATTGTTGCTGATGACCGATCTGAAAACCCGCCACGGCGCGCTGATGGCGCAGCAGCCCCGTGTCAGCGGCACCATTGCCGCACAGCCGAAAACCGTTGCGCTGATTAAAGGGGTACAATACAGCGGCCGGGCAATACAGCTGGTGGGGGAGGAAGAGCAGGCGGGCAGGGCGCTTTACTGCAAACAATTTCCGGTGGCCCGGGCTATGCCGTCGCCTGTCTGGCGGCTGTCGCTGGACGAAATAAAAATGACCGACAACACGCTGGGGTTCGGTAAAAAACTTTTCTGGCAGCGTGAAAACCGCCCATAAAAAAGGCCGCATTATGCGGCCTTTTCACATCACAGTAACTGACCTTTCACCCGCGCTTACTGCGCCAGAATTCGCAATGCTTCACGGTTAAAGGCCGGCAAGTCTTCCGGGGTGCGGCTGGTGACCAGTGTATCGTTGTCTACCACCACTTCTTTATCATAAAAATCAGCACCGGCATTTTTTACATCAACCACGACCGGTTTCACGGTGGTGGCCTTACGCCCGCGCAGCACATCCGCACTGATTAGCAGCTGTGGCCCATGGCAAATCGCAAAAATGGGTTTACCGCTGTCAGAGAATGCTTTGGTGAAAGCAACAAACCGGTCATCCCCGCGCAGGGAATCCGGTGAGTGGCCACCGGGCAGCAGCAGCGCATCAAAGTCCTCAACGCTGACGTCATCAATAGACTTATCAATGGTGACGCTGGCCTCACCTTTTTTACCCTTCACTACATTACCGGCTTTCTTCTCAATAGTAATGACCTGATGACCAGCCTGTTTATAGGCGTCCGCAGGTGAGGTAAATTCTGCATCTTCAAATTCATCGGTGATGAGTACCGCAATTTTCTTGTTCGACATCGTGTCCTCCTTATGATGATTTGTTGATGTATTAAGCCTAGTCATGACCCTCTCTGTTCGCTACCCGTTATTGCCCCTCCCTCATAAAAATTAAAAAAAACAGTTGGTTATAAGGATTATGCACAGTAACAAGTTATTTCACCGGGTCTTATTTACAGGGCTGGCCTGATAAAACGCACGCTTTAAAAGCAGCGCATCGCCATGTATTGGCGTGTAAATCATAGGGATAAATATAAGAAAGGAAAGAAGAGGTAAAGACAGCCGGCGCTTATATTTATAATGATAAATAAGCAGGTGGGTAGAGGTATTTTTCTCTCTGCTTTAAATCGCCGGCTTCTTTAAGGCGGAGAAAAATGAGAAAGCTTTAGTTATTAGCCAACTTATTATTGATTAAGCACTTTTACTTTTTCTTCACCTTATTCAAGTGAAAAACTTATTATCGAATAGTAATGGTAATTATAAAATTAAATCCTTTTCTCCCGTATTCATCACTTTTATTGTTAATTTATCTTTAAAAGCAGGTTTAATTAATGCATTTCTTCTATGAGTAAAATAAAAATCATGAAGCAAGTAAATGATTTTGAGGTATTTCTCCGAATATTTTAGGCATAGCGCCATATATGTATTTTTAGGGGTTGTCTATTATTTCCTCCCTTAGGAAATTGGCCTAGTTAAAGGAGAAGTAATTATGAGTATTGTTACTAAACGTATGAAAGCACTAATGTTACCTGTTTGTCTACTGGTAAGTGCTACAGCGGTCAGCGCTGAAGACGGCACCATTACCTTTACGGGTGATATTAGTGATGCAACCTGTGAAATTGAAGTGGGCGATGATACGGGTTCCAGTGATACCGGTGATTTCACCGTAAAACTGAAACCTGTCAGTGTGACGTCTCTGGATGCAGACAAACGTCGTGCTGGGGATACACCGTTTTATATTAAATTGAGTGGTGCGCAATGTCCAAACGGGAAATATGCCAATGTTTCCTTTGAGCGCGCGCTCAGCCTTAATATTGACCCGGTAACCGGTAATTTGAAAAACCACACTGCAGCGGGTGCGGCAACCAAAGTACAGGTAGGGCTGACGGATGAAAAACTGAACGCGATTGATCTTAACCAGCAAATTACCGATCCAACCAAAGGTAAACAAATTACAAACAGTACTGCCCGATTTGATTACTGGGCGCAATATGTTGCAACCGGTGGGGCAGCAACTGCAGGTACGGTTAATACCAACGTTGTTTATTCCATTATTTACAACTAATTAAATAAGGGGGGTGCTCCCCCTTATTTACTCTACATGAGCTAATGTTATGAAGCTGAAAGCACTTTTACTGACTTCGCTGTTATTTACAACAGCCTTCCCCTCTTTTGCCTCAATACAAATTATGGGAACCCGGGTGATATTTAATGCGAAAGATAAAGAGCAGGCTATTCGTGTCAATAACGTTGGCAATACACCGAGCTTAGTCCAGGTGTGGCTGGATAGCCGCGCAGAATCGGGTGTTGCGGATAAAGAAGATCTGCCGTTTGTTATTACGCCGCCGATGGCGCGGGTTAACGAAGGAAAAGGGAAAACATTCCGCATATTCCAGACGCAGGATACGGTAAACAAATACCCGAAAGATCGTGAATCCGTCTTATGGGTTAACTTCCTGGATATTCCGCCGGAAGAGGCGTCGTTGCAGGATAAAAATCTGCTTAATCTGGCGTTCCGCACCCGCCTGAAATTCTTCTATCGTCCGGCAGGCCTGAAGGGTGATGAAATCAAGGCCGGAGAAAATCTGAAGTGGAGCATGGCAAACAATGCGGACGGGTATACCTATACCTGTGAAAATAATTCGCCTTTCCATGTCTCTTTCTCCCGGCTAGTCATTAAAGGCGATGATAAAACGCTGATCAATGGCGATATGGTTGCACCTTTTAGTAAAAAAACATTTTCTTTTAAAACGAAAAACAAAACCGCTAAGCCGGTATTGGAATACACCTTCATCACCGATCTTGGTGCCTACGTGGATAAGCAGTTTTAAGTTGTCAGACTTTTTATGATAGAGGAAAAGATAAAATGCGGGTTGGACAAGGAGGAAAAATAGCCCTTTCATTGGTGGTCGGCAGCCTGAGTATCTATCCGGCAGTGAACTATGCAGATGAAAGCCATATTATTAATAACAGTGACACCCAACCTGTTGATGGGGGCGCAGTTGCCCCTAAAAAATCCGCGGTAAAATTTAATCGTGGTTTTGCCAATGCTTATAACGAAGGGACAGACTTCAGTATTTATGATGGCGAGCCAACCACTCAGCCGGGCGAATACTTTGTTGAAGTTACGCGCAATAAAAAAACATTAGGTACGCATCACATTAAGTTTGTGAAGGATTCTGCCGGAAATGTAGAACCCTGTTTGTCAGCAGAGATGCTGCTTAAAATGGATGTGAATCCTGAAACGTTGCCGCTCGGTTGGCAGAATAACGCCTGCATTTTAATTAAGGATATTATTCCCGGTGCAACGACGGACTATGACACTGATGATGAAATCCTGCAAATAACCATTCCACAGCGTTATTTAAATAACAATCCGGAGGGTTACATTAACCCTATGCTGTGGGATGAAGGTGTGCCTTCCTTCTCAGCCAGCTATAACGTCAGTGCAACCAGCACCCAATATGATGATCATACGTCCTCTAATTATTATTACGGCAGCCTGCTCTCATCACTGAAATGGGGCGCCTGGCGTCTCTATACCTATGACAATATTAACACCAATGATGAAACCGGCACGCAATGGAGCCATCTCTCTTCTTATGTACAACGTGCCGTTATTCCACTTAAGGCGGAGCTGACCGCCGGGGATATCAATACCACAGGGTCACTCTTCGATACCGTGGCATTGCGCGGCGTAAGCCTGATGAGCGATGAACGGATGCTGCCGCAGTCATTGCAAGGCTACGCTCCGGTTGTGCGCGGTGTGGCGGATACCAATGCCCGGATCACCATTAAACAAAACGGCAACCTTATCCGTGAAATGAGCGTGCCGCCAGGTGAGTTCGTCATCGATGACCTCTACGCGACCGGCTATGGCGGTGATTTAGAAGTCACGATCAACGAAAGTAACGGTAAGACCCGCACCTTCATTACGCCTTACGCCAGCCTGCCCATGTTGCTGCGCCCAGGCACGTCGAAGTTCTCAGCAACGGCCGGTGAAGTCCGCAGTGAATCGCTGCGCCATACTCCTGTATTAATGGAAGGCACTTATCAGTACGGCCTGAATAATACGGTGACGGTCTATGGCGGCGGCCAGATTACCGCACCAGGTGATTACGCTGCGCTGATGGGCGGGATGGCAATCAATACGCCTCTGGGGGCGTTGGGTATCGATTTAACCCGCTCTTTCACCTCGTTTGAAGACGAACAGGATAATGCCTGTGACAGCATCTGCAATCTGAGCCTGAAAGTCAGCCTGGCGAAATACATTGACCAGACGGGCACCAACCTGAGCCTGGCAGGGTATCGCTATTCCAGCCAGAACTACTACTCGCTGATGGATGCGCTGTTAACGGCGGAAGCGCAGGAGACAGGTGATGACAGCTTTTTGCCGGAAAACTACCGCGACAAAATTGAAGTCAATATCAGCCAGTCGCTGGCACCTGGCTGGGGCAGTGTATTTGCATCCGGTTACTATGGCCGTGTCTGGGACAGCCGCTACAGCCGTAATACACAAAGCAGCTATCAATTTGGTTATTCCAATTCCTGGCGCTCTGTCAGTTATAGCGTCAATTTAAGTAAAACCATTGATGAGGACGGGATAGAAGATCGGGCAATTTATTTAGGGATGTCGGTGCCATTCGGGACATTGCATACCAAAGTCCCGACACTGAATGCCGCTGTCAGTTACAGCAATCAGGATGCCAAGCTCAGGGCTTCCTTATACGGCAATGCCGGTGAATATAATCAGTTCGACTACGGCACCTGGTTTGATTATGCCCAGGAACACCAGACCAATTTCGGTTTCAATATGGGGTATAACGGCAGCCGCGCACAAGGCAACATCAGTTATAGCCAGACAGAAACCTCTTATACCGGGTCAATAAATGCCAGCGGTGCGGTCGTTGTGCATGGCGGCGGTGTGAATTTCTCCTCTTCATTAGGGAATACCTTCGGCATTGTTGAAGCAAAAGGAGCGGCGGGCGCGCGTATTTACCCAGAGTTGACGTCCACCGTGTCGGATAATGGCTATGCGATCATCTCTTCCCTGAGCCCTTATCAATATAACGAAATTTATGTTGAAGCAAAGGGCGCACCCATCGGCGTGGAATTTGGTGAATCCAAATTACAGACCGTACCGACGGCCGGTGCATCAGTAAAAATAAAACTGGATACTAAAAGTACCTCAACACAATTTATTCAGATTAACCGCGTTGACGGAAAATATATTCCTTATGGTGCGACGATCAAAAATGAAGGCGATGAGGTTCTGGGCATTGTAGGCCAGGGCGGCCGTGCCATGTTAAGCCTGCCGCAGGATAAGATTTCCGGAAAATTGCGGGTGAGCTGGACATCCGGAAAAGAGAAAGGCAGCTGTTTCATTGACTATAAAATGGATAAAACATCTTCCACTAATTCTGACGAAGATATTCCTACCCAGCATCTGATGTGTAAAAAATAAATTACTGCTCTGAACGGGGCAGGGGGGCGTTATGTTTAAATTTTTGATGAAAATAGCCTTTGTTATGGCGGCAGGTTTCTCTTTTTATAGCATGCCTGTGGCGGCAGCCAACAATTGCTCTATTACATCGGGTTCAGTGATGAATATTGCTATCACGGTGCCTACCCTGCGTCCGGCGAGTAACGGCACATCCGGTACCGTGCTTGGGGCGGCAGAAATTCAGGCGCCGGGGATCAGTTATAACTGCGGAACCAATATAAGGAATACCTGGCGTTCTAAATTTACCCGCCCGGAGCTGAGTACGGAGTCTACGGTGCCGGATGTGTACCAGACAAATATTCCAGGCTTAGGCATCCGGTTAAGCTGGCCAACGTCGCGAGGGGCATATTTCCCCACTGCATACCCGTGTAATGGGGCCTGTAGTGAACGTGGTGATACGGTTAAGCTGGAGTTTGTTCAGACCGGCACCATCTCTGCCGGTGTGATTCCTGCCGGCCAGATCGGGGTGGTTCAGGTCACTGCAGACACTAACCCTGGCGCGCCTTTGACATTAATGAACGTCACGCTGGCCAGCGCCGTCGACATTCAGCCTAAATCCTGCGCGATTTTGACAACCTATCAGAACGTTGATTTAGGCAGTTATTCCATTGCAGATTTCACCACAAAGAAAATTACGAAAGGCGTGGTAAAGGATTTTGAACTGACCCTGGATTGCCCGGTAACGGTACCCGTAAAAATTGCCTTTACCGGGGAGCAAAGTATTGGGGCAGCGAAAGGCGTAATTAAAAACTGCGAAACAACAGAATGCGCAAAATCCGTTGAAGTGAAATTAATGAATAGCATGGGCATGGGCATTGATGTCACAGGCGATAAAACAAAGGCAATCAATGTGGGCAACGTTACCGGTAAGAAAACATTGAAATATAAAGCACAGATTGTTCCTGTTGATATTCCCTCGATGACGCCGGGCAAAGTCAATACGTATGCCATTTTTGATATCTACATGGATTAACTCATTTCAATACATTAAGTCTTATAGGTGTAATTTAACATGATGAAGAAAATGCTTTGCGTTAGTGCAGGCGTATTACTACTTTCCGGCAATGCTTACTCTGCGATGTTATCAACAAATAACGCAAAGCATGAACTGGATCAATTAGAGCGCCGTCAGAACCAACTCACTATTGAGGAGGAGAAGGCACGTGAAAAAGAGATCATTACCCAGAAAGAGATGGGGGTCGACACTTCTTTGTCGGAATTGGGAAAACCCGGTGCCGGCTACCAGTTTATGATTAAACAGATCAATGTTGCCGGTGACGATATCTATGAAGATTCACCGGCGCGCCAAAAAATTATTGATCGTTATATCAATACTAAAATGGGCCAATATGAAATTATGTCCCTGGTAAAGGAGCTGAGTGATTTCTATATTGGAAAAGGCTACTCCACGACGCTGGTCACCATTCAGCAGGGTAACCTGCGTGAAGGTATTCTGAACCTGAAAGTGCTGTGGGGAAAAGTTGCTGACTTTAGCGTGGAAGGAAAGAAGCCGACATTCCGTGAATCATCGCGTCTGTTCAGTGCCATGCCCTTTGCTGAAGGGAAACCATTAAACCTTCAGGATATTGATCAGGGCCTCGATAACCTGATGCGTGTTTCCCGTAGTGACAAACTGAGCATCGTACCCCATGAAAAAATGGGCTACTCCACGGTGAATCTGCAAGGTGCGGATGTTCAGCCTTTTTCCGGCGGCATTGCCACCAATAACTCCGGTTCGGAAGCTGAAGGCTGGGGGCAATATTCTGCCAGTCTGAATGTGAATAACCCACTTGGCCTGAACGATGTGCTGGGCTTTTATTACTCCTTTAACGACTTGAAAAACAACCCGGATAACCAGGACTCCTGGTCCGTTAACTACAGCCTGCCTTTAGGCTACTGGACCTGGGACATGATGTTCTATAAGTCCGGGTATGCAAAAACCATTGGCGGCTATTATGGCGGCTACCACAGTGAAGGTGATTCAAGCCGGGCCTCATTAAAATTGAGCCGTCTGTTGCACCGTGACGCGCTGGGGAAAACCAGCGGCTATGTCAAAGTAGAAACGCGTGACAGCGCGAACCTGATTGAAGGCGACATCATTGATGTCAGCAGTAAACGTTTTAGCAGCATCACTGCCGGGTTAAACCGGGTGGGCGCCTTATGGGGCGGCTGGCTCTATGGTGATCTGAATATCACGACCGGCACACCCTGGTTTAACGCAGCCTGGAAAGACGATGCCGATCTGGAAGGCTTTGACCTGAACTATGTCAAATATAACGGCATGGTGAACTGGTCACGCGACCTCTATCGTAATGATCATGTCGGCATCACTTATGACATGAGCTCAGGTTTCCAATATACGCCGGATGTCACCGTAAGCGACGCGAAATTCAGCGTGGGTGATGAATTTACCGTGCGTGGTTATAAAGACAGCTTTATGTCAGTGCATAGCGGTGCCTATATTGCGAATAACCTCAATTTCCCGATTTACGTGAATAAATTTGGCGTAAACCAGATTACGCCGTTTATTGGTTACGATTTGGGGACGGTGAAAGACAACTGCCCGGCAGGGGTTAATGTATGTCATACGCAATATATGACAGGTGCTGCCGTCGGTATTAAAGCCTCCGGCCAATATTTTAATACGTCACTTACGATGAGCTGGCCTTTAGCTGAACCTTCTACGTTAAGGGATCAGGACGTGTCTGAAAGCGCAATCTATTACAGCGTTGGGTTGAATTTTTAAGTGAATAATCTTTGATGTGCAATGGTGATATTTTAGAGGAAAAAATGGTGAGTAAAAAACAGCCGGTTCAGAAAGGAAGTAAAAAAGGAAAAGGGTTGAACAGTAAGCTTCGTCCCTTATACTTGGCCGTTGCCAGCGTTATGCCGGTCGCTGCAATGGGTGATGCGATTATCCCGGAAACCAATAAACAAAATGCGCCGACAATGAATCAGTCAGCGAATGGTACGCCGGTGGTTAATATCACAGATCCTAACCAACGTGGAATTTCACATAATAAATACTCGGAATTCAACGTTAACCAGCAGGGTGTGATCTTTAACAACAGCATGGCCGATGGTGTCTCTAAAATCGGCGGCCATACGATGAAGAACACCCAATTGAATAAAGAGGCTAACGTCATCCTCAATGAGGTGACGGGCGCGAAAGGTACTCACCTTAACGGCACCATGGAAGTGTTTGGCCGTAAAGCTGACGTCATCATTGCCAACGAAAATGGGATCAAAGTGAATGGTGTGTCTACGGTCAACACCAATAACCTGACCCTGACTACCGGTAAAGTCGTCCCTCAGAACGACGGCCGTATTCTGCTTAACGTAGAAAAAGGTGGGGTAGATATCGAAGGGCGCGGCATCTCAACCGATGGCCTGGGCTATTTTGATATCATCAGCCGCACCGTAAAACTGGACGGGGAAATCGCAGGCCAGGCTGAAACCAAAGTGGTAACGGGCCTGAATGATTATGATCCGGAAACCCGTACACACACCGTGCGCAGCACCACCGGTGAAGATCGGCCGGAAGTCGCCATCGACGGCAGCGCCTTAGGCTCCATGTATGGCGGCCGTATTCAGCTGATCAGTACGGAAAGCGGCGTGGGCGTGCGCCACCAGGGCAGCCTGGTGGGGACGCGCGGCGTTGAAATCTCTGCCGACGGCGACCTGATGCTGAGCGGCATTCAAAGCGATCAGGGCAATGTCACGCTGGCGGGTAACACTATCTCCGTGCAGAAGCATGATGGCTACGGCGGCATCGCCAGCCAGGGCGATTTGGTTATCCGTGCACTGTCCCACCTGATGCTGGGGGCCGATGCGGTCTCTGAACAGGGCACGATCCGCATCGATGCCGGCTCTATGCTGCAAAGCGCCGCAGTGTTGATGGCTAAAAATGGCCAGAGCAGCACCGGCAATATCCCGTCCATTATCATCAACGTCAATGATGAGTACCAGATTGCGGGCAATCTGTATGCGGTTGATGCCCAAGGTAACCGCCTGAATAACGCCACGATTACGCTGGAAAAAGGCGCATATGTGGTGCGGGTCGGCGGGCAGGTGGTGAACGCCGGTGTGACCTCTGATGCGCAGCTCGTGGCACAACAGGGTGACATCAGCGTTAACGCGAAAAAATTCAAAAACAATAAAGGCGGGGTGGTAGCCAGAAAAGGCGCAATCACCTTCAATATTACTGATGTGGCTGAAAACGACGGTACCATTCAGGCTGCCGGCTCTTTCTTCCTCAATACAGGCAAGGCGAAAAACAGCGGCATTATTTATGCTGACACCCAGCGCTTTACGGTGGGTAGCCTGGAAAACCAGGGCGCGATGTTTGCCAATAATGTCATCGTTGAAACCGGCGCGCTGGATAACAGCGGTGTGATCAACGCCAATGCGGATATTACGCTCAAGGCGAATGGCGATCTGGTTAACAACAGCGGGGATATTCAGGGTAAAAATGTCGCTATCGAGCAGAACGGCACCACGGCCGGCAGCGCGAAAATGACCAATACCGGGAAAGTGCAGGCTGCAGATGCGTTGCGCATTAAAACCGACACCCTGGACAACAGCGGCAAACTCTATTCCGGCAAAGAGATGAACCTGGCGCTGACCGATGCACTAAACCTGCATCAGGGCAGTGAAACCACCGCCTACGGCGATTTGACGGTAACCGGTGCAGAAGAGCGCAAACTCAATATCACCAATGATGGTGGCTGGTTGCAGGGTAATAATATCCATCTTAACGGGCTGGATACGCTGACGAACCAAAATAACGGTACCATTATTACCAGTAATACGTTTGACCTGAAAAACAGCAATACATTGCTGAATGACTCAGGCCTGATTCAGGGTAATAACGTGGTGTTGGATAACATCAACACCGTGACTAACCAGAATGACTCCACCATCCTCGCCGGGGATTCGCTGAGCATGACGCAGGTTAAAGACCTGACCAATGCGCAGTCTACGCTGTCGGCCACCAATGAGGTGGTGCTGGACGGTGTAGAAAACATCGTTAACCAGAAAGGCCTGATCAGCGCCGGCACCTCGCTTGACATCAGCAATGCCGTCCAACTGCGTAATATTGACAGCAGTACAATTCAGTCCCAGGGTTCACTCAATATCGACAATGTCGGCCTGCTGAAAAATGAAAACGCGTCCGGCATGTTGTCGATTAATGACGCGCTGACACTGTCTGATATCGGCGTCCTCTCTAATGATGCGACCAGCCAGATTCTCTCTGCCGCACAGATAGCCATCGTTAACATCGATACCCTGGCAAACCAGGGCGTCATTCAGGCGAATGACGCCGTGATGCTGAAGGGCATTAACCGCCTGGTCAACAGCGGTGAAACGGCCCTGATTGCGTCTATCGAGCAGCTGACGCTGCAGGCCATCGCGGAGCTTACCAACGCGGACGGTGCCTACATCAGCGGCGGAACCGCAGCGGTACTGGAACAGATCGGCAAGCTGATCAACAGCAAAGCGATTATCCAATCCGCGGGCGATGTGAGCATCAGTGCCGATACGATGGAGAACATTGGTACTGACACAGACGAAGGTACCGGCGTGCTGGCAGATGACAGCATGGAACTGTTGATTGCTGATGAGCTGGTGAACACCGGCGGCGCTGCCCTGGTCGCAAATAACCGCCTGGATATCATCACAGACACCCTGTCCAACACCAAGGGTGATCATCTGATGGGGGGCCAGATCAGCGCTGGTGAGGTCAACTTACTCACTAACACGCTGGATAACCGCCACGGCGCAATTCAGGCGTATGAAAACCTGATCCTGAATATCAATAAGCTCCTGAAAAACCACGAAGGGACGCTCTGGTCAGATCATTCTCTGGAGCTGAATATCAAGGGTGATTTCACCCTTCGGGATATTGCCGACAGCAACCCGGATGACAACGTTGATGACAGTGATAACTCCGGGACAATCAACGCCAGGAATAAACTTGCTATTAATACCACGGGTGATTTGCAGATTGACTCCGCCCTGGAAAGCCGCGGTGAAATTCATCTGAATGCTGAAGGCGACCTCACCAATAACCACGCCATTATCAGTAACCAGGACATCTACCTGACCGGTACCAATGTTACCAACAGTGAAAATTCGCTGATCTGGAGCATGGACGATCTTAATATCGACGCGAAAGAAGGCACCTTTACCAATGGTTATAACGGTAATGTGCTGAGCATGAGCGATATATCTATCGTCGCCGAAAACCTGATTAACGACGTAGGGATTATCCGTTCTGAAGGTAATATGAACCTGGATGCCCAGGTCATTGAAAACCGCAGCCAGTACAGCGGCGATAAATGGGATTACGGCCCAACGCAGCAAGGCACGGCTTCTATCACCGGTGATGAGGGGATGAAATACTTAGAGTGGAAAATGTGGACAGACCTGCCCATCCTCTCTTCTGATATTGAACTGGTAAAAGCCGGGGAGATCTCTTCTGGTGGGCATATGTTCATTAACCAGAAAGATCTGTTTACCAACAGTGCTGAAAAGCCGATGAGCGTTAAAAATGACGGCGGCATTATTCAGTCCAAAGGCAGCATGTTTATTACGGGTGATTTGTATAACACCCCGCGTTATGTGGATATGTCTATGCATGACTATCTGCATCATCAGCTCGCAACGCCTATTAAAATCAGCTTCTACTGGAGATCAGTAGGTGACGGCACGCGTACGGCGCTGTTCGATACGTTGCATGGTCTGCTGGATTACCTGTTAGGAAGCGGCGAGCCAAGCGACTATAAAGATGATGATGCAAGCTGGAGCTGGTGGCAAGATGCCAATCGTCCTAAATTCGTCGACGTTATGCGGAAAACTGCTGCGGGCACACCAAATTCTTCAGCGCAATTAAACGATATTATGATCAGGCTGTTTGGCGAAAGCTGGATCACAAAAGATTATGCTGACCTGAAAAGTGACTGGGCAAAACTTAACGGTGAGAGTGAGAAACAACTCAAAGAGAAGAAACAATATTTCCTGCCAAGTGATAAAGGCAGCATTGTTTCCGGGGGGGACTTCGTCCACGATGGCGGCAGCCTGAATAACGGCATCGACGATGTCGAGATCAAAACCGGCAAAGACGAAAATGTCGTGGTGGAGAAAGTCGGCGAACAAGAAGTCGACGCCATTGATGCAGGCTATGAAATCGACGTTAACCTGAAAAAAGTGGAAGAGCTGCGTGGCGGCATCAGTACCCTGCCGACGCTGGCGGAGCTTATCAACATTCCAGGAATGTTCGCCACCTCGACCGAGTGGAATACCCGCAATAGCGATGATAAAGCTGTTAAAACAGATCCTGACAGCAAAGTCGTGCCGATGTATGAGACCCGGACATCGCTGATTAATCAGGATGACTACTTCGGCTCTGAGTACTTCTTTGAGCAGGTAGGCTACGACCCGGCTCAGCCGGCGATGGTGATTGGGGACAACTACTTCATCTCCGAACTGATCCGCCGCCAGCTGAACCAATCCGTCGGCACCTTCTTCAGCGTGCGTGATGGGGTAGAAGGCGCCGACCTGGTGCAGATGCTGATGAACAATGCCCGTCAGGCCAGTGATGATGCCTTCATGGGGCTGGAAGTGGGTAAACCGCTGACGGATGAGCAAAAAGCCAATCTGGATCAGGACATTGTCTGGTTCGTTAACCAGAACATTGACGGCACAGATGTGCTGGTGCCGATGGTTTACCTCTCTGCCAAAACCATTGAACAGATGGAAACCGGGGTACAGGAAGGCGCCGGCTCGGCAGTGATTCACGCCAATAACAACGTGATCACTGACGCGACTGAAGTGAACAACAATAACGGCGTGATCAGCGCTGGTAAGAGTGTTGTGATCCAGTCGAAAGGCGACATCAATAACGTCAGCCGCGGCATGAACAGCGGCATCAAAGCCGGTGAGAGCATTATTGCGGTGAGTACCGATGGCTCCATCAATAATGACGGCGCTGCGATGAAAGCCGGTCAGGATATCCTGATGAGCGCTGAAAACGGTGAAATCAATATCACTGCCAGCGTCGGCCGTGATGTCACCGGTAAACAGGAGATCCATCGCTACGATGATGCCATCTCTGCAGGCGGCAGCATCGGCATGCAAGCCAAAGATATCACCGTCAATGCCGGCACCATCACGGCAGGCAAAGATATCGGCATGAAGGCCACTGAAGGGGATGTCAAATTCAATGAAATGCATGAAATTTCTGCGGAGTATAAACAATCCTCTGACTTTGGCGGTGCGCTGAACTTTGAGTCCACAGAAACCAAAAACACGCAGGCAACCAGTAAGCAGAGCCATATTTCCGCCGGCAACAATATGGTTATTGACGCAGCCAATGACATCGTCATGGAAGGCGGCGAATACACCGCGAAAGCGGGTAAATTCAACGCAGGCAATGACATCCTGATCAAAACTGCACAGGATCACGCCTACAGTGAAACGAAACATGTCAAAGAAGAGTTCTCTATCTCCGGCAAGGTGAGTGGCGGCGGCTATACCGCAGAAGGGGAATACAGTAACCGCGACGGCGCATCCTCCCATACCGATGGCGGCAACTATGAGAACGTGAATGACACCGACACCGCCTCTCCGGGCAGCAGAAAACCGGGTAAAGCGCCGGTGGCACCGATGGTTGAGGTAAAAGCGGGTTATAGCTCACTGAAGGAAGAGAGCACCGCCCAAAGCACCACCAATAAGAACGCCCAGTTTAACTTTGACGAACAACTGGATATGACCGCCGGGAAAACGCTGGATATCGGCGGCGCGGATATCAAGTCCAAAGGCCTTGTTAATCTCACGGCCGAGGAACTGGCGTCCACGAAGTATGAAGATACGTTAGAGACGACCTATTCCAAGGAAGAGATGTTCATTGGGGTGAAAAACCAGAGCGGCAGCGTGGTCGCCGACGTGCTGGATAAGAACGCGGCGATGGTGGTGAATAAAGTCAATAACCCGGACGTTGGCTTTGACCCGGCAATGACGGCACTCCAGGTAGCGGGCGATGCCTCTAACCTCTATTTCAACGACCTGGCAAGTTCCACCACCACGTGGGGCGTCAGTAAAAACTCTACCTCAGGTTCTACATCGTCGAGCAAGGAAAACATTACCCATATTGAAGCCGGCCAGCTCAATATTAAAACCAAAAACGATGCGGCCCTGAACGGGGTGGATATCAAAGCCGATGGCGTGAATATGGACATTGGCGGTGACCTCAGCGTGCGTGCGGCGGAGGCAAAAACTTCCTTTAAAGAGAAATCCAAAGGCTTTGAGGTCGGTATCAGTTCGGGCGTGGCGGTTGACAAAGACACCGTCGGTATGGGGGCCTCGCTGGATATCAGCGCCCATGGCGGTAAGTCATCGGGTGATACGAAGAGTTACACCAACTCTTCCATTGCAGCGAAAGATGTGAAGATTAAGACCGGGGGAAATATGACCCTGGACGGGTCGAATATTGAGGCGGACACCGCCGATATTGAGACCGGCGGCAAACTCAATATCATCTCACGCCAGGATACGGTAAACACCGACGCGTCCAGTTGGCATGCCGGGGTCTCAGTAGGCGTGGCCGTCACAACGGACAGCAAGATGATGCCGATTCCAACCTTTGGCGTGAATGCTGGTGGGGGCTCGGAATATCATGATGAAGCGAAAACCAATAAACAGGCGGGCATCCATACCAAGGGTGAGCTGAATGTGAAGAGCGGTGATGATATCAACATGACCGGTGCCCACATTATCTCTGACAGCAAAACCGGCACGGTGGAAACGAAAGGCAAGATCAACGCCACTGAACTCATTGATAAGGTTGAGCAAGACGGTGCCTACGGCGGCGGCGGCGGTGGTATCACCAAAACCGGTGTCAGTGTCAACGGCTATGTGGAAACTGTGGATGAAGTGCATTTCAACGAAACACAGCACTCAACCATTTCTGTCGGTGACGTCGTCGGTGAGGTCAATGGCAAATTGAACAAGGATGGCAGCCAGACCTCTACCATCACTAAAGATGAGAAAGAGTGGGGCAATGACATCTCCTTCAGCTTCGGTACCGGAGGTGGTGGCAAGAAAAAACCAGACGCAGCGTCACCGCCAAAACGGCCGGATAGCGCACGCCCGGCACCAAGACCGGATGACGCACGCCCGGCACCAAGACCGGATGATGTGAAGCCGCAACCTCAGCCGAAGCCGGACGATAACCAGCCGAAGCCGGATGGAACGGATGGTGACGAAACGATCGATCCTGCTAAACCGGGCCGTCCTGGCGAATATAACGGTAAGCATTGGGAAGTGAAGATGCCGGATCGCGTCATCCTCACCCCAGGGTCAGCCACCGGTAAAACGGAATGGATTGAGCCGCCGCGCGACGGTAATACCAACAACGGCACCCCGTATGAGGGCGTACCGAGGTCGGGTTCTACCATTCCGCGTGTGGCGGATATTAAACCGGCAGACAGCACCCCTGCTGCTGATCCGAGCCAATATAACGGCAAGCATTGGGATGTGAAAACGCCTGATCCGGTGATTCTGACCCCAGGGTCTAACACCAACAACATCAAGGATCATGACACGCCGCGTGACGGGAATACCAATAACGGTACCGAATACGAAGGCCAGGGCAAGATTATTCACGATCCAAACGGCACGGCGAAAAATATCTCTGAGACGACCGGTCTGAACGGTGATCCAAGCCAGTACGACGGTAAGCACTGGGATGTGAAAACGCCTGAGCCGGTGGTGCTGACCCCAGGGTCCAACACCAACAACGTGCAGGACAATGCCACGCCGCGTGATGGGAATACCAGTAACGGCACTGCATACGAAGGCCAGGGCAAAGTTGTTCACGATCCGGACGGCACCGCGAAGAATATCGCTGAAACCACCGGCCTGAACGGTGATCCGAGCAAGTACGACGGTAAGAGCTGGGGAGTTGAAGAACCGGCACCGGTGGTACTGACCCCAGGGTCGGGCACCAACAACGTGCAAGACAACGCCACACCGCGTGATGGGAATACCAACAACGGTACGGCGTATGAAGGCCAACCTAAACTGGTTAAAGGCTCAGTGCGTAAGATGCCGGCGGCAACTGCGACCGATGCCGAGCCTAAAACGACGGTAACCTCAGCTGAAAACTCGGGTGCCCAAAGCAACCTAGTGAAAGGTGCGGTACGCAACACGGCGGCTGTGACTACGAAAGTAGCCCCAGGTGAAAACGGTGGCGGCGTGCAGCCGAAGCCTATCGCCACCGGTGAAGGTCAGGGTGCGGAAATCCGCGGGCCGGAAGCGGCAAGCGCAGGCAC